>JBEKOS010000581.1:0-2943 GCA_049521535.1 Terriglobales bacterium
CGCAGTAAATGTGCAGTTCGGTTGCTCTTCCCCAGCGCATGGTTATGAGAAAGACTCCTTGATTCGGCAGCGGATTGCCGCGACGGTCATTGACAATATCCACCCACTCGACTGCAACGTATGTCCTCCAGGGCATCCCGCTGACGAAGATTTTCTTCGTCTCAAATTTGATTCCGTCAAAAACCAGCCCCAGCCTTCGATACCAGCATCGAATCAACTCTGGAGAGTGCCTTGCTCCCGAAAGAGCATGACTGCCTGAAAACCAATGCTCAGCAGCGGGCGCGAACTGACGAACGACAAAGTCAAAATCTCCCCGGCACAATCTGCGAAATATCTCTTGAATCTTTCTACGGACGAAGTAATGGTACATTGCATCGTCACCTCGCTCGGATGAAGAGCATTACCTTATCATCACAGCCTCTGATCCGCCGGCGCCGCCAATGGCCTGCACAATCTCCGGCGGCAGGCCGAAGCGCACGTTCTCCGGCATTACCTCAACCTCTTCGACGCTGTTGAAGCCGTTTTGGCAGAGGTAATTGACCACATCCTCAACCAGCACCTCGGGGGCCGAGGCACCGGCCGTCACCGCAACTGTGCTGACGCCCTCAAGCCAGGACGGGTTGATAGCCTGAGAGTTATCAATCAGGTAGCCGATGGTCCCCAGGTTGCGCGAGACCTCGACCAAGCGGTTGGAGTTGGAGCTGTTGGTTGAGCCTACCACCAGCACCAGGCCGGCATTGTGCGCCACATTGCGGACAGCAACCTGCCTGTTTTCAGTGGCATAGCAGATGTCCTGCGAGTGCGGGCCCGCGATGTTGGGAAACTTTTCCTTGAGGGCGTGGATGATGTCCCGCGCCTCGTCCAGCGAGAGCGTGGTCTGGGTCAGATAGGCGACGCGGTTGGGGTCGGGCACCTGGAGCGCAGCGACTTCGGCAACATTCGAGACCACTTGCGTCACTTCCGGCGCTTCGCCCAGCGTGCCTTCGATCTCGTCGTGGTCGCGATGGCCGATCAGCACCAGCGAATAGCCCTCCTTGGCAAACTTGACGGCCTCGATATGGACCTTGGTCACCAGCGGGCAGGTGGCGTCAATCACTCTTAAATGGCGGCGCTTGCTTATATCCCGCACCGCGGGCGAGACACCGTGGGCCGAGTAGATCACGCGCTGACCGTCAGGCACATCGTCAATCTCATGAACAAAGATCGCGCCTTTTTCGGCCAACTCATTCACGACATAGCGGTTATGCACAATTTCGCGGCGCACGTAGATGGGCGCGCCGAAGGTGTCCAGCGCGATTTTGACAACGTCAATGGCGCGCACGACACCGGCGCAGAAGCCCCGTGGCTTGAGCAACAACACCCTCTTCTGGCTGGGGGAAGTCTCGGAGCGGTTACCGTTCGAGATGGAATCAGGCAATGTTGTAGTCACAGTACCAGTATACCAATGTGCGTGTTGGGGTGAGGCAAATCGGAAACCGCGGCAACCAGCCACCGTTTCCGCGCCAGCCTCAAAGTTCAGGCTGCCTACTCAGGGAATTCTGACCCAGACCTCGGTCCGCCCCAGCAGGGAGATGCCGATATAGCCGCGCATGTGGAGCTTGTCGTTCCCCTCGGCCCAAATCTTGCCCTTGTATTCCTTCCCATTCTCCGGGTCCACCACGGTTCCGCCCACCCAGTCATCTCCGTCGGGATGGAAGTTGCGCATATTCACCATGCCCAGAATGAGCCGGTTCTTGTATTCGCCGGAACACTTGTCGCACACGTCTTGCGGAGTGCGGCCGGGATGCACCTCGGTGACGCGGCCAAAGAGTTGGCCGTTCTCCAGGTAGGTATCTACCTTGCCGCCGGGTTTACCGTCGCTGTCAACCACCTGCCAGTGCCCGATGTCGTTTTGTTGTTTCGGCGTGAGTTGCTGCGCTTGGGCTCCGGCAACGGATACCAGCGAGAACAATGAAAGTGTGAAGGCGAAGATCGATTTGTGTTGTGTCGTTTTCAAAATGACCTCCCCTTTCGATGGATTATAGACAGAAGATGTGTGAATTGCGCTCCAGAATGTGGGTCGAGTTCAGTGTAGATGCGTCAATTGTAGATTTGCGTGCGGGCGTTCGAGCGCTCGGCGGCCTTCAGTTACGACCTTCAAACGAACGTGCCCAACCTCTATGGCTTGCCCGACTTCAGCCTGATCATTTCCCCATCCACGGCAAAGCTGCCATATCCGTGATGATGAATGGTCTTCGGGTTCTTCCGCGCCGGATCGTGCCAGGCTTTGAGGACTTGCAGGATGAAGAGATTGAACTTGTTCACCAGATGAGTATCGACCACCTTACATTCGAGATTGGCGAAGCACTCGGCCACCAATGGCGGCACAACGCGTTTGGCCGGCATCGGCGTCAGGGCGAATCTCTTGAATTTGTCCACATCCCTGCCCGAGCAGTTGCCGATACCCACGACTTTGTGCGCCAGTTCCAGCGTCGGAATGGCGATTACGCACTCTTTGGTCGCCCGCAACGCGGCAAAGCTGTAATTGGCGTTGCTGACGACACAGGCGATCAGCGGCGGCTCGAACTCCACCATCATGTGCCACGACATCACCATCACGTTGGCGCGGCCTTTGCGGGCGGTGGTCAGCAGAACCACTGGACCCGGTTCGAGCAACTGGTAGACCTTCGACAGTGGCAGATCTTTCATCGCGGCTGAACCTCCGATGCGAAGTTTGTTTTGCATGGCAATGATGATAGGCGCAGAGTTCGCTGAATGGCAGAGTGCGGAGAACAGTTCCCTGGACTCCAAGGCGCGAATTGGAGCGTAGGAACTTGCGAAAAAGTGGCATTTTGGGGTTAAATTGGCACTTTTTGGGGCTAAAAAGGGGTAAAATTGGGGGTTTACAGTTACTAATTGGTTAACATGGCAAAAATGTAAGTTATTTAGCTAGTGCACTTTACG
>JBEKOS010000581.1:2964-4295 GCA_049521535.1 Terriglobales bacterium
TTTAAGCGCGGAAAAATGATTTCCACAGGGAGGGGGGTGGGGGGTAGCGCCTAAAACGGGGAAGAAAGAGCGAATAACAGGGCGGTTGCAAAGCCCTTTTCACGGTTCAATTCCATTGTGCGCGCTGGGAGGGAAATAATCTGCAACCACCTGCGGCCACCTGCTGTGAGGCCAGCTTCAGGTGTGCTGGAGGTGGGGGAGCGGATGGACGCGGATTGTGTTGCACTTGCCAATCTGCCAGAGGTCATACTTGGTCTGCATACGCAGCCAGACTTCGGGCGAGGAGGTGCCGAAGGCGGCGGCCAGGCGCACGGCCATCTCCGGCGAAACGGCGGCCTTGCCGTTGAGGACGCGGGAGAAGGTGACCCGGCCCACGCCCAGATGCTCTGCTGCCGCTGAAACGGTCATCTCGCCGAGA
The DNA here is from genome assembly GCA_049521535.1 of Terriglobales bacterium. Classification (GTDB taxonomy): domain Bacteria; phylum Acidobacteriota; class Terriglobia; order Terriglobales; family Acidobacteriaceae; genus CAZUCM01. The sequence goes on from JBEKOS010000581.1 coordinate 3,383, forward strand.
TACTCTCGAATGACTTCACCGGGATGTGGAGGGTTGTACATGCGCATGGTTCGTTCTCCTCTCAGTGGTAGTCCTAGTAATCGACCTACGCGGATGCTTTGTGGTGGCGCTCGATGTACTCGCGCAGGGCAGAGTTCATACGGGTTTGGTAGCCTTGCCCCTGACGTTGGAACCAGTCGAGAATGTCGGCGTCTACGCGTAGAGAGAGAGGGCGCTTGATGGGGCGATAGAACGGCCCACGTACCGCATGGCTCCAATCGGTGATCGGCGGCATATCGGAAGTGTCTATCTCGCTGTCCGGCATAGCGGCCAGTACGTCATGCTCAGCCTGCAACTCCGGGGTCAGCGGCTCTGGGTTACCTCTCTTCGTAGTGCTGCCTTTCATGAGTCTCCGCCTTTCTTGCGCTAATGATTCTTCCGGCTCCAGCTTCGTCCTCGGGCCAGGTGTGAACGACATAGAGAACCACGACTCCATCTGTACTTGGCGAACCCAGGGTTCTCCACCGTTCCTCGTTGGGGTACGGGTCGGGAACCGATATGCACAGAGGATCGCCAAGGGCGCGTGCGGCGAGTTCGAAGCTGACCTTGTGCTTTTCAAGGTTCTTCTTCGCTTTTTCGGGGTCCCATGTCCAGTGCACTGGTCCTCCGTATATACAGTATTGTATCTACAGTTGCAGCTTGTGTCAATGAAAATCGGGCCGAGAGTCGAGTGCTGAGTTACGGTTCAAAAAGGCGAGATTTGCGGTATTCGATTTCGATTCGTTCCTCAAACAAAACGAATCTGACCTTATGTGAGCCTGTTATAACCGAGCGGCCCCGTCATGTAGACCCCGTTTGGTGCAAGTTTTGAAACTCCAAAGCAATATTTGCTTTCATGGACTTCATTGGAGATAGTATCCCTGTAGCGAACGAA
>JBEKOS010000582.1:0-2940 GCA_049521535.1 Terriglobales bacterium
GACATGATCGTCTGGCTGTTAACACCATACGATATCTTCACGCAGCCGCTGCCAGATCCCGATATTAGGATCCCTCCGGAGAAAATGGGCACTTTAAGGAAGGAATGGATACGTGCACAGGAAGCATACAAAGCGGGACCGTTTTCCGGGGTAGCGCATCATCTCAATGCGCAGCTCCTGCGAACCTCGCTGGGAGTGCTTTTGCTCCATTGCCTCAATGAGAGCCTGAGTCAGTTTCTGCATTCAACCCTGATGGGAGAGGACCTCAAATCCGATTACCTGAAAGTGCAGCCCAGCGCCCAATGGAAACTGCTGCTGCAGGAATTTGATCGGGATGACGCGCTAATCCAGGAACGCGCCAATGCTGCGAATGTGCCCTTGGTGGTTGTGCTTGTGCCAAATCACGTTCAAGCGGCGTTGATATCCATGGGCGAATGGCCGGATAGCCTCGACCCGTACAAGCTTGGCGACGAGATTCGCACCATCGTAACGAGCCATGACGGAACCTTTTTGGACGTCTCGCCTTACTTCCACCATCTACCCAACGCTGAGCAATACTACTTCGCAGTGGATGGCCACCCGAATGCACCCGGGAGCGCCGCTATTTCCGAAATGATGGCCAAAGAGCTGACCGGCGTCAAATTCTCTGCACTCGCAGCGAACCGCCGTTCTCAGTTCGCATTGGAGCACGGAAAATGACCATGGATTCGGCTTCATCTCAATTTGTCGTCTTCGGCATGGCCGCTGCCATCGTATCTCACATCAACCGGTCCGCCGCTTGGCGCTCCGCTGTGCTGTTCGGAGCCAGTATTTGATTTCTCTTTCTGCTGGCGCAGAATCCCCTCCTCCTTATTCCGCTCGCAGGCTTCCTTCTCCCCGGCTACCTCGCTATTGTTCTTTTAAAGCGACCTGGTTGAGCTTGACCAGCACGCGCTGGCGCAAGGACGCGAGCTGTTCCGCGCATCGCGGGCGACCGTGGAAGTATAAGCGGCTTGTAAAACCAGCCGCCATCGCTTAGCCTCGACCGATAGCGTTTTCCAAGAGAGCTAAGCAAATCCATGTCGATGGCCGACCGCATTCGCAACATATTTCGCCCATTCACGCGCAAAGGATGGTGGCACTGGCTGCGCTTTGCGTTGATTCTCACGGCCGGGGGCCTGCTGGGACATGTGCTGAACGACGCGCCCTGGCTGACGCAGGTTCGCTATTCGCTCTACCACCGCCAGTTGATGATGCGGGACCGGTCGGAACTCTATCCCAAGCGCACGGCCCTGGTGCTGCTGAACGACGACGACTATTGGGGCGATTCCGACCAGTCGCGCACTCCGCTCAAGCGCGACGTCCTGGCCGATCTGCTGGACAAACTCGATGCGCTGGGTGTGAACACGGTGGCGCTCGATATGGACCTGCGCTCGCCGCATCCCGACGACGCGAATTTTGAATTCGAGGACTATAAGGCCGAGGATGCTAAGCTTGTGGCCGCGATCGGGCGCATGTGCGCGGCGGGCCACCACGTGGTGCTGGCCTCCTCTATCCAGTTTGGGGATGACGGCTATGCAGAGATGCCGTCAATCTACACTGCAAAGCTGCCGCAGTTGCCGTGCGTGATTCGCGGATACATTCAGCTTCCCTTCGACATGCGGCAGATTGCTGGAACGCTCTCCCTGGCGAATGGCGGCCAGCTGGACTCAATGTCGCTGGCGGTGACGGGGATTGCCGACCCGACGGCAAAGGCGGAAGCCACTGCGAATAGCGGGCAGGGTTTCCGGTTTTCCGAGTACCTGACGGAAGCAGATTTTGCCCCGAAGAACGGGCGGCAGTTCATCTTCAGCGGCAACCAGATCATGAAAACGGACCTGGCCGCGCTGAAGGATCAGCTGGCCGACAAGCTGGTGTTTGTAGGGGCAAAGTGGCACGCAAATGCCTATGGCGTGGGCCCGCTGGTGGATCAGCACAATTCTCCCGGCGGCATAGAGCCGGGCGTGATGCTGCACGCCAATTACGTTGAGGCCATGCTGGACCGAACGGGGACGTTCGCGCCAGTCTCGAATTCCACTGCAGAAATGATTGAAATCGGGCTGGTTCTGGCTCTCGCCCTGATCGGGTTGCTGGAGATTCATACGCTGTGGAAGTGGGCTGCCTTCGCCATCGGGCTCGTTCTCAGCGTGCTTCTGACGTACACTCTGCTGCAGGATCTGGGGCTTTTCCTCGATTTTCTTATTCCCCTGATGATGATTGTGTTTCACACTCTAGGAGAGGAACTGATCAAGCTCTGGCACGAGTTTCAGAACCTGAAGCGCCAGCACACGAAGCGGGACGCAGACAAGACAGCCGTCGAAACGCAGTAGGAGGTCAATCATGAGATCAGCTTGCGGAAAGCGATTGGTGTTGCTTTGCGCCCTGGCCGCGATGCCTGCGAGCATTTTCGCGTGGGCGCAGGCACCGTCGACTCAAAGCACTCAACCCACCGGCCAGACAACTCCGCCCCAAACCGCTCCGAAGAAGAAGCCTTCGAAGCCTATCGATCCCGACGAAACGGCGGGGGTGCGCGGATCGGGTTCTCCACTCACGGTACGGGTGCTGATGAGGGGGAAAACGGTGGAGAATGCGCACGTTGTGGTGAAGAACACCAACGGCTCCCTTGCGGGAACGTGCTTTACGGGCTCGACGGGGGACTGCAAGGTGGAGGTTGGACCCGACAACTACGAAATCGACGTGACGGGCAATGGCCGGACTGGAACCTTGAAGCTGCATGTGTCGGCAGAGACGAGCACTGTTTCGATCAAGCTGCTCAAGGCAAAGACTGCCGCAACGGTCGCGAAACCATGAGGCGGCCTTAAGGAATTGCCGTGAATTCGGGCGATCGCAGGTTAATTTGCCGGAAACCGAAACAATTTTCAGGATTTCACGTCTGCCCTGATGTGATATCTTTGGTTCCTC
>JBEKOS010000583.1:0-2929 GCA_049521535.1 Terriglobales bacterium
CGGATGCCACTGCCGGCACTACGGTGCCCGCTTCCCCTCCCCGGCCGCTCGGAGACAAGCCACCGATCTTTTTGCTCGATGCCATGTCGTTCATCTTCCGCGCGTACCATGCCATGACGAGGCAGCGCGGGATGTCCACGCGCAACGGTATTCCCACGGCTGCTGTTTTTGTGTTCGTCAACATGCTCCGCAAGCTGCGTGCCGATTTCCAGCCGCAATTCCTGGCCGCCGTGTTTGACATGGCGGGACCGACGTTTCGCGATCAGCAGGCCAGCGAGATCAAATCGGTCAGGAAATTCGACAGCAAGACCCAGACGTTTCAGGAAATCAAATACGACGGATATAAGGCCTATCGCGCCGAGATGCCGGCCGAATTGGCGCAACAGTTGCCGTACATCCGCAGGGCGCTGGAAGCCTATCGCATACCGATCCTGGAAGCCGCAGGTTACGAGGCCGACGATGTTATCGGTACCCTGGCGCGGCAGGCGGCCGAGCAGCAGCATCCGGTGTATGTGGTTTCCAATGACAAGGACATGCTCCAGCTTGTCAACGATCACGTCTGCGTGTTGAACCCGCCCAAGGACAATCTGATCTGTGACCGCGCCAAGGTAGAGGAGCTTCTCGGGGTACCTCCGGAGCGCGTGGTGGACGTGATGGCCCTGCGCGGGGACTCGATCGACAACGTTCCAGGCGCACCCGGCATTGGCGACAAGGGCTCGGTCGAGTTGATCAAGCGCTTCGGATCAGTGGAAGCGACGCTTGATCACGCCGAGGAGGTCGAGCGGAAGGCTTATCGCGAGTCACTGCTAAATAATCGAGAACTGGTGCTCAAGAGCAAGCAACTGGTCACCATTGACACGCAGGTGCCGGTGACCCTTGATCTGACGGCGATGCAAACCGGCGCCCCGGACGCCGATGCCGCACGCGAGCTATTCACCGAGCTGGAGTTCACATCGCTTCTCAAGGACTTCCTGCCGGAGTCGGAAACCAGCGCCACAGATTATCGAGAGGCGTCAGGTGCCGATGAAGTGGAGGCGTTATTACAGACTGCGACAACAGCGATTGGCGGCGCGCTGGCTATTGCCTTTCCTCATGGCGGTGGGCCCCCGGCGGCCGCAATCGGCAAGGACGAGGATGCTGAGGAAGAGCCGGGAAATAATGAGCTGGCGCTTAGTGCGAGCGGGGAGCCAGGTACCGCGCAAGCGGCAAACTCGAGGCTCGAGCGAGTCGCACTTTCAGCACAGGCGGGTACGGCTTTGACCATCGGATGGGAGAGTGAGGGCGGGCGGCGCCTGCAATCAGCACTTGGGGACAGTGCGGTCCCCAAGGCTGTTCACGACTACAAGGCTGCTCTCCATGTTCTGAACCATGCGGATACAGGTGTCGAACTGGCTGGCGTGCGCGATGACTCCTTGCTCTTCTCGTATCTACTTGATCCTACGTTTTCCTCGCACAGTATTCCCGAGATTGCCTTGCGTCGCTTCAACCAGAAGCTTGGGGCCTCGATTGAGCCAACCGGGAAAACAAAGCAATCTTCTCTGAGCCTTGCCGAAACCGCAGACTATACCGGGCGAATAGCCACCGCCCTGCGCCACGAGGTCGAGGAAGCCGGCCTGATGCGCGTGTACGACGATATTGACCTGCCGCTGGTTCCAGTGTTGGCGCGGATGGAACAAGCGGGGGTAAAGCTGGACTGCCTGGTATTGGCGGAAATGTCTCACCGACTGGAATTGGAGTGCCGCCAGAGGACGCGTGCAATCTACGATGCCGTCGGCGAGGAATTCAATATCAATTCTCCCAAACAGCTAGGACAAGTGCTGTATGAAAAACTGCGACTCCCCAAGCCGATGAAATACGGCAAGGGCCGCTCGGCTTCGACGGCGGTGGACGTGCTTGAGGCCCTTGCCGAGCAGCATGCAGCCCCGCGGATGGTGCTCGAATACCGGCACCTGGCCAAATTGAAATCCACCTACGTGGACGCCCTGCCGGCGCTGATTAATCGGCGCACCCAGAGGCTGCATACCACCTTCGACCAAACCAACGCCGCGACCGGTCGCCTTTCATCGAAAAACCCTAACTTGCAGAATATCCCGATCCGCACGGAGCTTGGCCGCGAGATTCGTGCGGCGTTTATCGCCGAGCCCGGATGCCTGTTGCTCTCCGCCGACTACTCGCAGGTGGAACTGCGGTTGCTCGCTCATTTTTCCGGTGATCCCCTGCTGCTGGAGGCCTTTCAGCGAGGCGACGACATTCACACCCTCACGGCATCACAGGTATTCGGCGTGCCTCCGTTAATGGTCACTCCCGAGCACCGGCGGCGCGCCAAAGCGATAAATTTCGGCATCCCCTACGGGCTCTCGCCGTTTGGACTGGCGCAGCAACTCGGCATTGAAACCCGCGACGCCAAACAATTCATCGACGCCTACTTCGACCGCTATAAGGGCGTGCGCGCCTGGCTTGATGCCACCATGGACGAAGCGCGAAGCGAGCAACGGGTAAAGACACTGTTCGGACGCGTGCGGCCCATACCGGACATGAACAGCAACAATGCTAATCTGCGTGGCTTCGCCGAGCGCACCGCCGTCAATACACCTCTACAGGGAACCGCCGCCGACCTAATCAAGCTGGCGATGATTCGTTTGGACCGGGAGATTCTGCGACTCGGTATGAAGTCCAGAATGACGCTGCAAGTACATGATGAACTCGTCTTTGAAGTGCCGGAGAACGAAATTGACGCCGTGCGGACTCTAGTGCGCGAACGTATGGAAAACGTCTACAAACTAAGCGCCCCTTTGCTGGTGGAAATTGGCGTGGGAAAGAACTGGCGGGACCTGGAATATTGATTTGCGGTCGGTAGCGGTCTCCAAGGATTGGCGATAATCGAGGCTTACGGATCCCACAAGCTGCGGAGTGCCTAGGGTCAGAAGGC
>JBEKOS010000584.1:0-2919 GCA_049521535.1 Terriglobales bacterium
TATCACTGCCGCCCAGGCACGCCGGATGCTGCGGATTCCCCTCCGTCTTGGTGGGGCGGCCCTCGTGGCTGGTAACCAACTGCGGATAAGCGTATCCGTTAAGGGTCATGGCCGTTGCGTAGTACATCGGCACTCCCGGCACCAGTTCTTCCGGCTGTCGGACGTAGGGAACAATTGGTTCCAGTGGCTGTCTAACACAGGAAGTGAGTCCGGCCAGGGCCATAGAGGCGCCCATCAGCTTGAGAAAGCCACGCCTCGAAACGGGGTCGAGCCATTCCGATGCCCCCTTGGGAAACTCACGCTGGACGGCGCGGCGGAATTCTTCACTTCCCGCCAGTTCTTCCAGGCTGCGCCAGTATTCGAGGCCGTTAGCCCCGGCCAACTTCTCACGGGCCTGCTCAAAGTTTGTAGCGGACGAATTTGACGATGTGCACGACATGCGTATGTTCAAGTTTGGCGAACACGATAAAGACGGTGTTCTGCCACTTCGAGTAACGGCAATCAACCAGTGACTAAAGGCCGACGACAAACGGCTGTGTTGCTAACGATGGCAGGTGGAACAACTTGTGATGTCCGCCACGCTGCGCAGGCGGTACTTGGTTTTGAGATACCCGCCCAGCGCCAGTTGATCAGAGAACTCTCTGCCATCAACTGCCACGGTGCGTTCGGCATTCGGTTGCTGGTATTGCATGTCAAAGACCTTATCGCGGGGCCGCAGGAACTTTTCTGGCTCGCGATGGCAGTTCAAACACCACTCCATGAGCAGCGTGTTTTGCGCATACATCAGCGGCATGCGGTCCACCGGGCCGTGACAGTCGTAACAACCCACGCCCTTATTGACATGAATACTGTGGTCAAAGTAAACGTAATCCGGCAAATCATTGACCCGGCTCCAGATCAGCGATGCTCCGGTCCGATAGCTCTGCCGAACCGGTTCCAGCATCGGCGAATTCGTCCAAAGCTGGGAATGACAGTTCATACAGGTTTTGGTGGGCGGAATGCCGGCAAAACTCGACGTTTCGACCGAGGTGTGGCAGTAGCGGCAATCGACGCCGTCATCACCCACGTGATGCGCGTGGCTGAACGGGACCGGTTGCGCGCGGCGAATTCCCGACTGCGAATAATATGGCGAACGCTGCATCTGGGCAAAAAACCAAAACAGAGCCATAGCGGCCAGGAACGAACCGACAATGCTGACCCGCGAGATGGTGTTCGTACTGCGATGGAAAATTTGAGCCATGCAACGCTTAGTTTCTGCTGTTGGTGTCTTTCAGGCCGGTTCCGTTTTTCGGAGATTCCGGAAAGTCTGTTGCTCAAGGCGTGAGCTGCAAACACAAAGAGAAATAGATGCAGCCGCTCGCAAAAATGCGCAGTTTTTTTTCGGGATCCAGCGCGACTCGCAACGCCGTCCACTGAATTCCTTCCGCGAAGCTTGGTTAGCCCGCAATCCGGGCGATTCTTGGCGAATGCTAGTTGGTCTTGCGGAGGCCGCGCGACATGTCTTCAGCGACTACGTCGATGCTGGGTGCCTCGGCGCGGGGGACCGTCATCCATTTTCCCTTGTAGGCGGGTTTCCCATCGCGCATGCCGATGTCCAATTCATCTTCCAATCGCCCCAGAGCAGCGTAAACCGACATCAGCAGATTTGCGGGATTAGTGGTTTTGAAGCCGCGTTGCAGCAAGGAGTCGCGGATCTGAGTCGGCGTAAGGTGAATCGTCGTATGGCCCATAATCACGCGCACATCCTGAACCAGTCCTTCGGCCTCGCGCTCTGGCGAAGGCGATAGGGGTTGCGCCGGGTCTTCGCGGGAAAGGTTTTTCAAGGCCTCCACCAGTTTGAGCAGTGAACTGCGCCGCTCTTCCAACCGGGCCAGGTCCGCTTGCGCTTCCTGCAATGCGTCCTTGTACTTGTCATTCATCCCACGAGTATAAATACATTGTGACGGCACAAGTCAAGAACAATTAGCAATTCATCGGTAGTTGAACTTCTGCCGTTCCGGCTCTGTTCATTTGCTCAAAAGTTGCAGAGGGCGGCGGTATCGCCAACTCAAGAATAACGGCATCGGATCTGTGTCGACGGCAATCGAAAGCGGAGGAGGTTATCTTTAGTGCATCGTTTGAGCCTTGGCGATTTCGAACTCACCGTTCTTTCCGACGGGCATTATTTTCTTGACGGCGGCGCCATGTTTGGCGTTATCCCCAAACCCTTGTGGGAGCGCAAGATCCAACCGGATTCACGGAACCGCATTGAAATGGGGCTGAACTCTCTGCTGGTTCGCGGCGGCCGGCAATCAGTCCTGATCGAAACCGGCGTGGGGCCGAAGCTGCCGGAGAAGATGCAGCAGATTTACAGCAATGAAGCTCGTTTGCTGCGCAGTTTTGAAGAGGCCGGGGTCACGCCTGACGAAATTGAAGTAGTCGTAAATACCCACCTGCACTTTGATCATTGCGGATGGAATACCTATTATCGCGAAGGACGCGCTGTACCTACCTTTCCGCGGGCACGCTACTTCGTTCAGCGCGGTGAGTGGGAACATGCCGAACATCCCAACGAGCGCGATTATGTCAGCTACATCGGCGATAACTACAATCCGCTGATCGAGAGCGGTCAGATGGAACTGATTACGGGCGACCGCGAAATCGTCCCCGGCATCTCGGTGCGCGTCTATCCGGGTCACACCCGGCATATGCAAGCCGTGCTGATCAGCAGTGGAGGAAAAACCGCATGTTACGTAAGTGATCTGATTCCCATGTCCCATCATCTGGATATTGCATGGACCATGGGTTACGACCTGTTTCCCGTGGAGATCATGGAGCAAAAGAAAAGGTTCTATGCCGACGCCATCCCCAACGACTGGCTGGTAGTGTTTACCCACGACCATTCTCTTCCCTGGGCCCATGTGGAGCACAGAAGGTCGG
>JBEKOS010000585.1:0-2917 GCA_049521535.1 Terriglobales bacterium
ACCCCCCGGTTCCTTAGTCCCTATTCCCTAGTCCCTGCTCCCTGTCTTGATCACGCGCTCTCAGGCGTCGCGCTGAGAATCGTTCCGATGATCCCGGCCATGCGGTTCCACTTCCCCGTTTCAGCGACCAGCCGGTCTCGGCCTGCAGCGGTCAGGCTGTAATATTTGGCGCGCCGGTTGTTATCGCTCTCGCCCCATTCGCTGGCGATGGCGCCCTGGTGCTCAAGTCTGTAGAGTGCCGGATACAGCGACCCCTGCTGGACCACCAGTTCCTCGCCCGAGATCTGCTGAATCCGCAACAGCACTCCATAGCCGTGGAGCGGGCCCAGCGAAACCGCTTTGAGGATCAGCAGATCCAAGGTCCCCTGCAATAGGTCAATCTGTCTTTCGGAGTGTTTGTCGGGCTTGTCATTTCCCATTTATCGCTCTCCTTGACGCTCTAGGAAAGAGATTAAGTCTACTCTCCTAGATTGTCAAGGAGAGAGAATTGTTAAGATTTGTGCTCCAAGCGTGATGGTTAACACCGGACCACGAGGCGGGTATCATGGCACAATGGGTTTTCCTTCATTTTTGTGCATTTTTTCTGCATAAGGAGTTCTGTCCATGGGAAGTCTCTCAATAGCGGAAGCGGTTCGGGCGCTGGCGGCCGGCCCCCAGGTGCACCAAAACCTGCCGGCGGCGCAACTTGTAGAGAGCGCTTTGTTGCGCGGCGAGGCCCGACTGGCGTCCAATGGCGCGCTGGTAGCCACGACGGGGGCTCGGACGGGCCGCAGTCCCAGAGACAAATTCACCGTGGACGATGCGGTTACGCACGACCCTGTGGAATGGGGGCGCGTGAACCAGGCCTTCCCTTCGGACAAGTTCGACGCGCTGTTGGAACGCGTGCTGACGCACATGCGAGAGCGGGATCTGTTTGTTCAGGATCTCTATTGCGGCGCCCATCCCAAATATCGATTGCCGATCCGTGTCATCGCCGAGTACGCGTGGCATGCCCTGTTTGTGCGGCAGCTTTTTGTGCGGCCCGAGGCCAGCGCCTTGGCCACACACGAACCGGAGTTCACCGTCATCGCAGCGCCGGAGTTTGAGGCCGTGCCCGATCGCGACGGCACCCGCACCAGCACTTTTATTCTGGCCGATTTCACGCGCCGCATTGTGCTGATTGGCGGCACAAAATACGCCGGCGAGATGAAGAAATCCATCTTTGGCGTAATGAACTTTCTGCTGCCGCAACGGCCGAACAACGATGCGGTGCTGCCCATGCACTGCTCGGCCAACGTGGGCGCGGATGGCGTGACGGCGCTGTTTTTTGGGCTGTCGGGCACCGGCAAGACTACTCTCTCCGCTGATCCGGCGCGGCGGCTGATCGGCGACGACGAGCATGGCTGGAGTGCCTCCGGGGTATTCAATTTTGAGGGCGGGTGCTATGCGAAGTGCGTCGATCTGAGCGAAGAGAAGGAGCCGCAGATCTATCGCGCCATCCGCTTTGGCTCAGTGCTGGAAAACGTGATACTCGATCCCGCGACCTGCGAGCCTGACTACAAGGATATTCAATTGACGGAAAACACCCGCGCCGCTTATCCGGTAGAGTTCATCGACAATGCGGTGATTCCAGGAATTGGCGGACATCCGCGCAACGTGATGTTTCTGGCTGCCGATGCGTTCGGCGTTCTGCCTCCCATTGCGCGACTAACGCCGGAACAGGCGATGTATCACTTCCTCTCCGGTTACACGGCCAAGCTGGCAGGGACTGAGGCCGGGATGGGGTCGGACCCGGTGCCGGAATTCTCAGCGTGTTTTGGTGCGCCGTTTTTGCCGCTGGCGCCACATGTCTACGCGGAGATGCTTGGCGACCGCCTGAAGGAACACAAGGCAACATGCTGGTTGGTGAATACGGGTTGGACTGGAGGCAGATTCGGCGTGGGCAAGCGCATGAGCCTGAAACATACGCGCACCCTGGTAGACACTGCCCTCGATGGCTTGTTGGACGATGTTGAATTTGTGACCGAGCCGGCGTTCGGTCTGCACATACCGGTCAGTTGCCCTGGCGTGCCGACAGAAATCCTGAACCCGCGCAACGTGTGGGCCGACCAGGCAGCCTACGACCGCCAGGCCGCCGACCTGGCCAGCCGCTTCGAAGCAAACTTCAAGCAGTTCGACACGACGGATGCTGTGCGGGCGGCAGGGCCGGCCAAGATCAGATAGTAATGACGGGCCGCGTTGGTCAGCGGCCGGTCATCTTTTCAATGTGCTCGGGGTACCGAGCGCCTTCAACTTTGATCTGCCCTGCGGCGGTTTCGATTTCGCTTAGATCGTCGGCCGTAAGCTCGAGTGCGGCTGCACCGATGTTCTCTTCCAGGCGATGAAGCTTCGTTGTTCCAGGAATGGGCACAATCCACGGCTTCTGCGCCAGCAGCCAGGCCAAAGCGATCTGAGCGGTTGTCGCCTTCTTCTGCTCCGCGATCTTTGCCAGCAGATCGATGAGAGCCTGATTCGCTTTCATCGCTTCCGGCGCAAAGCGCGGGATGATGCCGCGGATGTCGCCCTTCTCGAAGGTCCTGCTGTCATCCATTTTCCCGGTGAGGAAGCCCTTGCCGAGCGGGCTGAACGGGACGAAGCCGATGCCGAGTTCCTCGAGCACGGGAATGATTTCCTCTTCGGGGGTGCGATACCAAAGCGAATATTCGCTTTGCAGCGCGGTCACCGGTTGGACGGCATGAGCGCGGCGGATGGTTTTGACTCCAGCTTCCGACAGGCCGAAGTGCTTGACCTTGCCTTCGGCGATCAATTCCTTCACAGCGCCGGCGGTGTCTTCAATGGGAACGTTAGGGTCGACGCGATGCTGGTAAAAAAGATCGATAGCATCAATGCGCAGGCGCTTGAGCGAAGCTTCGGCGACTTTGCGAATGCGCGCCGGGCT
>JBEKOS010000586.1:0-2906 GCA_049521535.1 Terriglobales bacterium
AGAATTCGCCCGTAGCCTTGGGCCAACATCTCCGAAATCACCGCGCGGCAGGTGAGGAACACTCCCTTAAGGTTGACCGCGTAGACCTTGTCCAGATCGCTTTCCTCCAGCTCCCAGAGCGGCACTGTCCGTCCGGTAATCCCCGCGTTATTCACCAGGATTTGAATGGGCCCAAACTGCCGCCGAACCTCTTCGATGGCCTGTTGGACAGAAGAAGCTGAGCTGACATCGCAGGCCAGGCCAACCCCTTTTACACGGACCGCTACCTCTTCTGCCGAGGCGCGGTTCGCGTCGAGAATTGCGACGCGGGCGCCAGCCTGACTCAACCGGGTGGCGATGCCTTCGCCAATCCCCTGCCCTCCGCCGGTAACCACCGCTACTTGTCCTTGTAGAGAGAAAGAGTTTTCATTCGCCATAGATAAGTGCAACGCACTCCTTTCCAATTGGTAGAGGCGGCTTTACGTCGCCACAGGGCGGGGTAAGCCCGCCGTTACAACGTGCCCGCGAGCGGGGTAAACACGCCGCTACGGTCTCAAGGCGCACGCTCGGTTTGGAATCATCGCATCGGCAGTTGGCGGGAGACTTCCCATTCCACTTGCCGCCGGCACATTCCCCAAGCTGCCCCATTATACATGCTCGCAACCTGGGGTCACAGTCCGGCCGGTGGGGTGGTGATAAGATATTCACGTCATAACCCCAGGTGGTGATTTGTCGAGCAACTCGAGAATGTTACTTTCGGTTGATTGACTCTACCTACAGGTGATGGTATAGCTTCCGTCCAAGCCATTCTCGGTGCGACGTGCAAAAGCGAAGTTTCCGACGAGGGCTGCTGCCCATTCCTGTTGAACGGAGTACGCTATGGATGTCTTCGACAAGGTCAACCGGAGGACCATCGACCGCCACGACCAGGAATTGTCCGTCCTCGCACTGATCATGGTTGTTATTCTCGGAGCCGGCATGGCGTTGCTGATGTACCCGATGGTCTTCGGCAGAACAGCCATGATTCAGGTGGCGCCCTCGCGCACCCTTTTCTTCGCTTTTTGCGTGCTGTGCCTCCTCATGGTGGCGTATTTGATCGACCGGATGTTCGTGGTCCGGAATCTCCGCGTCACCATCATTGAGGAACGCGAACAACTGGCGCAGGTCCTGCAACAGTCAAGCGCTGAGTTGCTGGGAACTTTGATGGGATTCAGCCACTTTCAGGACCGGCTGGCCATGAACTTCCGGCGCGCTACCCAGACCAGCGAGCCGCTCTCTCTTCTCCTGGTGCACATTAAACCTTCAAAGATTTTCGCCCAGGGTCCGCAAGCTCAGGTGGCCTTAGGAGACGCTGCCAAAGTCCTCAGCCGTAAGCTACGCGGGGAGGATTCGCTTTATCGGCTCTCCTCGGAACTCTTCGGAATCATGCTGCCCGGCGCCACTGAGGAGGTGGCTCGGCAAACGGCCGATCGTCTTTCGGAAGGATTAGCCGACGCCTCCGGCGCCAGCAACCGCTACACCACCGATATCCAGGTTGTCAGTTACCCTGATCACGTCAACTCGGCGTCGGAAATGGAACGCCGCGCCGCCGCCATGATCAACCAGGATTGACCGCGGCTGATAGTCTGCTTATGCCTTCTGTGCCCCACGACGGGCTCGCCGTGGGCTATAGGACGTCGCCACTACGCGGCGTTAGATTATGCCGAGTCAATTAAGTTGGCGCCTATGGGCCGTCGGCCCGGGCTGAGTTTGCACGCCCCTTTGGGGCTGGGAACGTCTATTTCGAATTCACTCCGTGAAATTGGGACACTACCGGATTCTGGGAGCTATTGACTTCCCACTAAATTTCCGCTTAAACTCAGGCATTAACTAAGAATACATAGAAGCTCCAATCGAGGAGGACACGCCAATCGGAATCCTCAGAGCGTACGCACTCGCAGCCACCAGTGTCACGATGGCGTTACTCTTGACGCTCCTCATTCCTCCCCTCCACCAGCAGTTCAGGTTTCTGCTGTTCGCCGTCGCCGTCGCCGTCAGTGCCACCGGGGGAATCTGGCCAGGAGTGTTCGCAACCGTGCTCAGTGCGGCGCTGGCCGTTTATTTCTTAATTCCGCCCGTGCATTCGTTCGCGATTTCCGACCGGGGAGACCTGGTTCGGTTGCTTTTGTTCTGCGGTGTGGGCCTTGTGATCAGTTGGATTACCCGCCGCTTGCAGCGTTCAGAGGAGGCGATTCGGGCCGCCGCAGCGGTGGTGGAATCCTCGGCAGAAAGCATCATGCGGCAAGGTCTGGACAACACGATCCTGAGCTGGAACAAAGCCGCAGAGCGTATCTACGGTTACACGGCGGAAGAGGCGATCGGCCGCCCTGTCTCGCTGATTGTTCCGCCCAATTGCCAGGAGGAACTGCAGCACATGATTGAGCGGGTCCACCTCGGAGGCTCGGTCCAGAGCCATGAAACGGTGCGCATCCGAAAGGACGGCACACTTATCGATGTCGCGCTTACCTTATCACCCATTCAGGACCGGAAGGGAAGGGTAGTTGGAGTCTCCAGCATCTCGCGGGAGATCACCGAGCGCAAGCAGGCGGAGGAGGCACTACGACAGTCCCACGCGAAATTGGAGCGACAGACGCACCGTTTGAGGCTTCTTGCGGAAATGGGCGAAATGCTCCAGGCAAGTTCTACTCCCGCTGATGCCTACGCGGTTACCGCCCGCTTCGCACAAACACTCATTCCCGCATGCTCAGGCGCCCTGTATGTGCACTCCGTATCCCGAGACAACTTAGAGGTCGTCCTCAGATGGGGAGAATCGCATCCTAATGAGCAGGATTTCCTGGCTGCCGATGAGTGCTGGGGGCTTCGAAGGGGGCGTTTGCATCTGGTGGAGGATTCCCAAGCCGGCCTGCTCTGCCGCCATTTGGCCGAGC
>JBEKOS010000587.1:0-2898 GCA_049521535.1 Terriglobales bacterium
GCGCCATCCGCGCCCAGCCAGCCTTGTTGATAAGGAAAATAGCCGGAAGAAGCTGGAGTGGTTGGAGAAGTCGGCGTCACCGTTGCGCCTCCTCCGCTTCCACCGCACGCGGCGGGCAAACTGCCGGCGAGTAGAGACGAGAGCAAAAGAATGGAGGCCCTTGTATGCACCGCAGACTCCGGAATGAGAGTTGTTGCCGACACCGCAAGAATAAATTGGCGATCAGAAAGCGACGGGCGAAAGGAGTACCTTTCGCCCGCCGGTTGGTGTAACCGGGTTGGTTCAGAGTTAGAAGATCACCTTCAGCGAAAGCTGGATCTGGCGGTTTGTTCCCGAACCCACGAGGGTACTGTCCTGACTGGCAATGGTCGAGCCGACCGCCCCAAAATATTGATTCTGACCACCTGTCGGATTGGTTGAACTTCCACCCGCACAGTACGAGGTAGAGGAGCCGGAAGCAAACGCGATCGAGTTACAAATTCCCATGTTAGTGGGGTTGCCGAAGTTAGGGTGGTTCAGAATGTTGAAGAGATCGCCGCGGAACTGCACCTTGATCTTCTCCGTCACCGGGAAATTCTTCATCCCTGAAAAATCCCATTGGAAAAACTTAGGCCCAGTAAGGCTGTTCCGCGGAGCGCTTCCAAGAGTCGACGGGTCGCCGGGAACACCATTATAGTTCGGCTCGACCTTATACGCGTTCACGTTATAGATGCCATTGGGCCACGAGCCGCCGGATTTACTAATTGACGATCCGGTGAGATTGGGTCGCGTCGCCAAGCCGAAGAACCCGCCGGTAAGTTGAGGGTTAAGCGCGGCCCCAGTGCGGGTCTGGACGATGCTCGAAGTTTGCCATCCGCCCAGGGCGGTGCGCTTCAGCAGAGTCGCGCCGGTCAGGTCCGGGAAGTTATACGTGACGCTGCCGGTAAGGTTTTGCCGGATGTCCCAGTCGGCATTGCCCATATCCTTGGTCGGGTCGAGAGGATCGGAGTAATTGTTGAGAAAATTCACCATGTCGTTGATAACGTGCGACCAGGTGTAGTTGGCTTCGGCATTGAGCTTGCCCGCAGTGTGGCGTGCCTGCACCTGCAAAGCGTGGTAGCTGCCCGCCAACTCGCAGGCTTCGAGATTCTCGTTCGCGAAACCGGAGTACGGACGATTATTGTCATTCACCAGATTGGCTGGATTCAGATTGACTCCGGCAAAATTCTGGCCGGCCTGCATGCGCTTGGTCTCATAGCCGACGTAGTTGGCAGTCACCGTTGTATTCCGCGCCACCTGCTGCTGAACCCCAAAGAGCCAGTTGTCGGAATATGCATCGTGCACATCCGACGGCATGATGCTGACGTTTTGGGTGCCGGCCGGCAGAGCGGGGTTATTTTCGGGGTATGCGAGCGACGCCACCTGGAACACGTTGACGGAGTAACTTTCATACGCCGGAATATTCCCAATAAAGTTTGCGCCGAATTGCAGTGGCAGATAGAACAAGCCGTAGTATCCATGAACCACGGTCTTACCATGACCAAATGGATCGTAATTGATGCCCAGGCGAGGCGCCACATCCACAGTCGGTCCTGTGTACAGCGGTTTGGTTGGCGAAACAAACGATTGCGTCAGAAAGTTGAAGTTTTGCTCGTTATTGTTTTTTTCGTGCCAGGTCGTGTTGGCGTCGGCGCGCATACCCAGATTAATTGTCAGCCTGCTGCTCACCCGCCAGTCCTCTTCGCCGTACACATCCCAATTGGAGTTACGAACGTTCACGAAGTTCGGAAATCCAATTTTCTGCAGCAGAAATGGCTGATCCTGCTCCAAGGGTGAGAAGCTGCCAGTTGCAGCGACGTTACCAAATTCAAATGTTTGTGATGGACGCAGCCACTCGCCCAGGCGATTGAACTGAATCTGGACGCCAAACTTATACGTCCGGCTTCCCGCGGTCTTGGTGGCGTTGTCCAAAATATCGAACGTCGAGTCATCGTTGATCTGATTGAAAGTCGCCGGACCAGGGAGCGCGCCCAGAGTGGCGAAGAATCCTGAGAAGCCGACAAACGGCTTCGGCGTGTCCGAATTGGTATCGGAGTGAAACTTCTGGATGGCCACACTGAGTTCGTTGACGAGCGTCGCGCTGAACGTGTGGGTTTCGTCAACCACCCCGTATTGATTCACCAGGTCCAACGGCGATGTCTGACCCTCGTCAATCCCGTATGTCTGGTCGGTCAGCCCGTCGTCGATGTTATAGCGGGCGAAGATCCGATCGCTGGTGGTGGGAGTGTAGTCGATACGAGCCGAACCGCTATTTTCACTTACGGTCGTCGGCAGAGACGAGGGTTGGTAGACAAGGTCCGAGCCGTTGGCCGGGTTCGCATCCGTAAAGCCCGCCGGAATGTTGCACGTTGCCGGATTAGCGGGAATAGAGGTGCACCCCGTGGGCAGTGGCGCCATCTGTGCCAATACCGGCGCCATCGTGGGAACAAACTGCGAACGGACATACGCGCTGGGAACTGAACCCAGATTGTTAATTGCAGTGGTCTTCTGTTGCAGGCCTTCGTAGTTCACAAAGAAGAAGAGCTTACTCTTCGCGATGGGGCCGCCGAAGTTGCCGCCGAATTGATTCATCCGCAGCGGCGCATTCGGGTTATTAAGCGGGTTGAAAAAATAGTCTTTCGCGTCAAGGGCGTCGTTGCGGAAGAAATCGAACACCTCGCCATGGTATTGGTTGGTGCCGCCCTTGGTGATGATATTCATTTGCGGTCCGAGCGAGTGTCCTACATCGGCGCTGTAGCCGGTGTTGGCAAAGTCGATTTCTTGTATGCTGTCGACGCTGGCGCGCGTCATGCGGTTGGCCTCGTTGCCTTCCGTCTCGTCGAAGCCGCTGATGTCGGGCCGCGATGCATTCTGGCCGTC
>JBEKOS010000588.1:0-2895 GCA_049521535.1 Terriglobales bacterium
CCTTCCATCCCCGCAAGCTGGTCACCACCGGCGACGGAGGCATGTTGACCACGGCCAACGCAGCTTGGGATCGCGACTTCCGGCTTTGGCGGCAGCACTCGATGAGTGTTCCCGACACAGCACGTCATCAGTCCAGAGAAGTCGTTTTCGAGGCATATCCGGAACTCGGATACAACTACCGCATGACCGATATTCAAGCGGCCGTGGGTCGGGAACAGTTGCGGCGCCTTCCCGCCATCCTGGAGCGCCGGAGAATGCTGGCGGCGCGCTATGACACTCTTCTGGCCGAAATACCGGGGATTGGAGTTCCACGGCAGCCGGTCTGGGCGCGAAGCAACTGGCAGAGTTACGGCGTGCGCCTGCCCGCGCATTGCGATCAGCGCGAGGTCCTGCAGGTGTTGCTTGACGAGAACATAAGTGCCCGGCGGGGAGTAATGTGTGCGCATCGCGAGGCGGCTTATGCCGGTAGGGAGGGGTCCTGCCGCTTTCCGCTGACCGAAAGCGAGACGGTGCAGGACCGGACAATTATTCTGCCTCTGTTCCACCAGATGAGTGAAAGCGACCAGGACCGGGTGGTGGCGGTCTTGGAGAGAGCAGTCGCGAGTCGCCAGACCTCAATCGTCAGCGACTAGCCGCCGGCACATCGTGAGCACTTCCTGACTATATTCATGGACCCGACCGGTAAACCGACAGATACGGCGGACGTGATCGAAGTCACTGCCGTTCCCACTACGCGCAACGTAGCCCGCCGCCTTATGGGCGCCTCGGCTGTCTACGGCTCCGCCAACTTTGGCCTGCGGGCTCTGAACTTTCTGCTGCTGCCATTTTATACGCACTACCTGACCCCAACGGATTACGGAATCATCGTTATTGCAGAGACCCTTGCCCTATTGCTTATCAAAATCGTCGGTTCAGGATTCGACGCTGCCATCCAGCGTCTTTACTTTCAGCATGTGGACCAGCCGGAGGTGCTCTCGAGTTACGTCGGGAGTGCGCTGAAGTTTGCTCTGGTGGCTGTAAGTGCATTTCTGGTGCTGGTGTTAACTGCCGGTCCATGGCTGCAGCGCACGTTTGCGGCCGGGTTTTCTGTGCCATTCGTCTATCTTGCGTTTGCGATATCTACCGCAGCCGCCTCGCAGTTTTTCGATTATCGGCAGGTACTGTATCAGTGCGAAAGACGCCCGAAGACGTTTGCAGTGCTCGCTTTCTTCTCGTTTTTTCTTACCGCGTCTCTCTGCGTCACGCTGGTTGTTTTCAGACGAATGGGCGTTCGGGGGATGTTGGAGGGCAAGCTATTTGCCGCTCTAGTCGGCTTTACGGTGGCCCTATACCTGGCGCGGCGTGTGTTCCATTCCCATTTCCGCTGGAGATATGTTCGCGAGACCATTGCCCTGGGCATGCCGTTAGTCCCCCACCAGCTTATGGCGCTCGGGCTGGTCGCAGCCGACCGCTTCATCCTGCAGCACTATCGCGATTTGCGTGAGGTGGGCTTGTATTCCATGGCCTATGCATTTGGCAACATCATGTCCCTTGTGACCATTTCACTGAGCCAGGCATGGGCGCCGGTCTACTATGATCTGGCGCGACATGGCGATGAAGGCCGCCGGGTGCTGGGTAGGATGTCTTCCGGGCTCATCATCGTGTTGACTGCCATCGCATGTTTTGGGGCATTGATCGCACAGAGCTTTGTCGCCCGGTTCCTGGATGTCAAGTACGTATCAGCCGGCCGGGTCGTGCCATTGATCATCGGCGCTTACCTCGCGCACTCTGCTTTCTCGTTGTTTTCCATTGCGGCCCTGCAGGCGCGCCGTTCTCAATTTCTGATGCTGGCGAGCATTTTTGCCCTGGTCCTGAACACGATCTTGAATTTTGCCCTTATCCCGCGGTTGGGCATGTATGGTGCCGCTTACGCCACGATAATCGCCTACGTGATGGAGGCCCTGGTAATGTACGTGCTGTCCCAGCAGGTTTTTCGGCTGGACTACGATTTGCCGCGTACTTTCGGCGCAGCGGGTGTGTTCACCGTCGTATTGTTCGTGACCCAGATCCGCTGGTCACCGACTTCGCCTACAAACACCTGGGCGAATCTTGCGGCAGGATTGGCGGCCTTCGGAGCGTTGGTCGCCTTGGGCTTTGATCGCGTTAAGCTTCTGCGACTGGGCTTCAGCAAGCCCCGGCTCAGTTGACTATATGACGCTATGACGCTGGCGTGATTGTCTGTATGGCAGTTGTTTGCATCAGTTTTGCATTCGCGATAGACGACCTTCCGGTTCGGGTTCATTTACCCTCGGGCGCGCCGTAGGTGACCCACTCGGTTCCGTACCTGACTGTTTCAGTTCGATAGCCGTGTTCCCGGAGTATGTTTTCCAGAGTGCCGCTGGTGCGCTCTCCCGCAGCGATGTTTCCGTCAAGGAAATGATCGGAACTGATGGCGAAGTGAGGCTGTAAGCGGTGGATGGTCGCTGAAGCTCCGAGAAGCGCCTTGATTTCTGCTCCCTCAATGTTCATTTTCACAAAATCAAGGCGGCTCAACCTGCGTTGCGCAACGACCTCATCCAGAGTGGTGGTTTGAATGATGACTTTACGCGCTCCCGGCCCATCCCAGAAAGCCGACGAGCCAAGCGCGCCCCTTTCCCAGAATTCAATCTGAGTCCGCTTGTCCCAGAGACCTTCAGGAATCACTTCAACGTGCGCAGGACTACCGTTGAGCCCGAGATTCCGCAATACTCGTTCGTGGCTGACGGCATCCGGCTCAAATGATATTACGCGGCCAGCAGGCCCTGTTTGCGCCGCGAGAATCACGGTCATGGCGCCATAGAACGCGCCAGCATCAACTACGACCTCACCCTTGGAAACTCGATGCCAGGCCTGGAAGTGCTCAATCGTGCGCACCGT
>JBEKOS010000589.1:0-2892 GCA_049521535.1 Terriglobales bacterium
CTGTGTTTCGACCTTCAGGAGTTCAGGGATGAGTACTCCAAACAGGCCTGCAGCCTCCTGGCAGTCGATTTTCAAAAAGTACTGACATGGGCGATCACCGACCCGCAAGGAGGACAATCCACCTACCCCAAACCCGACAACTATGAGGATCCACTTCCGAAAGCGTTTGCGACCGGCAACCAGCAGCGATTGATTCGGCTGAGCCGCCTATGGAAGGAGGCGCAGCCCAACCCCGGACTTAAGGAGGCGCAATTCCGCACGATCATCAAGCCCCTTCTTTGCCAGCACGGCCTCAACGAAGGCCAGATCCAGGAACTCCTGCAGCCACTCGGCGAACTCATGACCACGCTGCGTGACGTGAAACTCGCAGACGTCACGTACCTCGAATTGCAGCCGTATGACGAGCAAACATGGACCCGCGATTCTTACAATGACGCCATCGTCAGCATATTCACGAGACTGAATACTGCTGGCAGGACCCTGACGAGAGAGGAGATTACGCTGGCATGGCTCAAGGTCGGATGGGACACTCAACTCACTGACGGCAGTTCGGCCGGAGAGTGTTTCGCGGACCTGCGTGGTCAGCTATCGGACCTTGGGCTGGCGCTGGAAACGGACGAGCTTGTAAGCGCGGCCTCCTTTGTCTGGGCGGTCGCTCACAACGATGGCCACCTCCTCGCCAACAGCGATTTGCTGAAAGGTGCCGTCATCCGTCCCATGGCCGCTGCGCTTTCGAGAGAGTGGAATCCAACGCTGAGTGCGTTCATCATCGGCGCAAAGGCCCTCACCCAGCGAGCCATCGAATACGGCCCTCGCGGCCAGTTCAATTCTCTCTATGCCCTCGCGGTGGTGTGGTCCTGGATTCACATCGCCGAAAGCTGGAGAACAGAGAGTCCGCTTGGAGAACTCGCGCGGGATGATTTCGAGAAGCGGTGTAACGACTCGATCGGAAGGTATCTTGACCGGTGGATCATGTGTTCACAATGGGCTGGCGTCTGGTCGGGATCGTCGATCACCACCATTGAGGCGTACGCCAAGAGCCTGACGGAAATGCGGAAGGTGGTCAGCACAATCAGTGACCACGAGAAGGTGCACCAGGCTTGGGACGGGTGTTTCGCCAAGTTCCTCGACAACCTGACCACCGACGCAACAAACTACATCAATTCCGTGAGTGCGCCGAGCCGTGATCGCGTCGCACTGTATCGGAGCCCGCTATGGATTTGGCACCGCCTCGATTCGGACCGCTGGACAACGTCCCAGACCCAACTGCGGGTCGGAAAGAGCAAAGCGGTTATTGAGGTAGATCATACCGTCGCGTTCAGTCTCTGGAAGGGCAAACTCGCCAACGCTGATACCGCGGACGAAACTGAGGTTCTGGCGCTTGTGAACCGCCTCGGCAACTGCGCCCTGTTGGAGAAGAACTTCAACATTTCGAAAAGCGACAAAGGCCTGAAGCACTTCCTCAGCCAGATCCATGAGGTTGTACAGGGGAAGATTCGAATCGACGCCTGGTGCGCTGCGCTATCTATTTCACAGCCGATGCTGGACCCCGCCAACGCCTCAACAGCCGACGTTATCGACGCCATTGAGAACCGCGACAAGGAGATTCGGGCGGAGTTGGTCGAATTCGTTCGAGGACAGCGTGTGCGGATCGATGTGGCCACGCCTTCGGCCCCGAGCAGCAGCGGACCCGCGACGCCAGCGCCAGCCCAGCCCGCGGCAACTCCCCAGCATCCGGACATCGGCGTACCTCCGCCTCCCAGCGTCGAGGTCATTGATGAGCCGCCGGAAAGCCAAGAAGGCGGTACAGCGGCGACGACGGAAGCGCAAGCTGGAATGGACCTCGGCGGGCTCAGTGCGGCATACAACGAGGATCCTGTCGTGCGCCTCATCCTTGATCACTTTGCGAGTCGGCAGCGCAACCAGAACATAACAGAGGTCGAGGCTCTGCTGGATGCACTCGCTCGCGCTGGTACTCCGTCAGAGAAGCCCGCTTTGATCCATGCGTTCCGCCGTCTGGACGCCTTGGGCGTCGGCCGCTTTCTCGCGGGGAGAAGGGGGCACCCAACCCGCTTTGAGTGGCGTGAGAGATCCTTGACCGCCCGGGATCTCGCGGTCACCGGAGTTTGATGGGAGCCGACTCAGGTGCAGGCATGTCGCCCAACAACTGGCAGCTAGGTAGCGGCGGCGGACGGACTTGATATGCTGCCGGAGTTTACGCGAACCCCTCGGTGGCAGAGCCTCCGGTTAGATGCGAAAACCGGGACGCCAAGTTCCGCGCTCAATAACCCGGCACTTCCAGCTTCAGTTCGCGGATCATCCGGAAGTGCTTCCGGTTCTTCGAGATCAGTGTAAAGCCGTTCTCGATGGCGGTGGCGGCGATCAGGGCATCGAAGGTTCGCAAGCCGTCGGCTTTCGCATGGCGCTTGAGTAACTGGTAGGCGCGCCCGGTGATGCGGGCATCCAGATCTGCGTGGACGGGATAGGTGCGGATGAGTCCGTCAATGCCATCGGCGTCCCGCTGGTTCCTTGCACCGACTATGAGTTCATGCGCGGTAATGATCGAAATCGTAACGTCATCCAGAGAATCGACGTAGGTCGCGGCGGAGGCATTGCGGCGTGACACGTCGATCATCACATCGGTGTCGATCAGATGGCGCGCCATGTGACATCGGCCACGCGGATTGTCGCGGAGCTTGTTCACGTAGCTCAGGCCGTCCGTGATGTCGTCGCGGTCGGCCCACATGCCGTAGAAGGGAAGATCCTTGATCGAAGGGCGCTTGCCCGTTGCCTCGACTTCAGGCGGCACGCGCACTTCGACGATGGTTCCCTCTTTGATTGTCACAGTTTCCAGAGGCCGGAAGACGCCATCCTCATACTTTGCGGCAATCG
>JBEKOS010000590.1:0-2865 GCA_049521535.1 Terriglobales bacterium
GGTCGCGGGGACACTTCCGCAGGAACAACCGGCGTCCCCAGGACTGGCCATGCAGGTGAATCAACGTTGACTATCGATTCGAACCGCTCGTTTTTCGATGGGGCCAAGGTCCTGGTAACCGGAGGCCTGGGATTCATCGGCTCAAACCTGGCACGCCGTCTGGTGGAACTCGGAAGCGAAGTGCTGGTGGTTGACTCGATGACGCCGAACACCGGCGCCAACCTGGCCAACTTGAAAGATATCGAACACAAACTGGATATCCGTACAGTCGATCTTCGCGACGCCGAAGCGGTGGCTTCACTGGTGCCAGGACACGATGTTGTTTTCAACCTGGCCGGAAAGTCCTCGCACATTGACTCGATGACCGACCCGATGGCCGACCTTGCTTCCAACGTGCATGCGCACCTGGTGCTGCTGGAAGCGTGCCGTCGATCAATCCCAAATGCCCGCATTGTTTTTTCATCGACCCGCCAAATCTACGGGCGCCCAGATTATTGTCCCGTGGACGAGCATCATCCGGTGCATCCGATCGATGTGAATGGAATCAACAAGGCTGCGGGAGAGGGCTACCACTCGCTTTTTAATCGCGTGTACGACCTCAACACTATTTCTCTGCGGCTGACCAACACGTTCGGCCCGCGCATGCGCATCAAGGATGCCCGGCAGAACTTCCTGGGAATATGGATGCGGCGGGTTGTAGAAAACGGAGTCTTTGAAGTATGGGGCGGCCAGCAAAAACGCGACCTCACGTTTATCGCGGATGCTGTGGACGCATTTCTCGCAGCGGCTGCATGCCCCATCCCCGAGCATCGCATCTTTAATCTCGGTGGAAGCGCCACCGTAACATTGGCGGACCTTGGCAAGTTGCTCGTCGAGGTAGCAGGGACGGGGCAATTCGAGATCAAGCAGTTTCCCGCTGAGCGGCTGCGCATTGACCTGGGCGACTATTTTACGGATGACGCGCTGTTTCGGAAGACGACCGGCTGGGAGCCGAAAGTGAGCCTTCGCGACGCGCTCGCCACCACGGTTGCGTATTACCGGGAGCATATGGGCCACTATGTCTGATCGCGTGCAACTCCTGCCGAACATCCTGCAGAACTCGCCTGGTGCATTCTTTCAAGAACACCGCGCAGAAATTATGAGCGCATTGGGTCGCGTTGTGGACAGCGGATGGTACATTCTGGGCAAGGAAGTGGACGCCTTCGAGCGGGAGTTTGCGAGCAGGTTTGAGTTGGGCGGCGCAGTGGGTGTGGGCAATGGCACGGATGCCATTACGCTCGCGCTGCGGGGCCTGGGAGTGGGCGCCGGAGATCGCGTGGCAACGGTTTCGCATACCGCCGTCGCGACAGCAGCGGGAATCGAATTGGCGGGTGCAACGCCGGTTTTTGTCGATACTTCGCCCGATACGTACACGATGGCCCCCGATTCCCTGTTGCGAACGCTGGAAGCATATGGTCCCATCAAGGCGGTGATCGTCGTACATCTCTACGGACATGCGGCGGACATGGACGCGCTGGTGCCGATCGCGCGAGAATTCAACGCCTCGCTGATTGAAGACTGCGCACAGGCGCATGGCGCGAAACTGGGCCACCGCAACGTGGGAAGCATGGGAGACGCGGCGACATTTAGCTTTTATCCCACGAAAAACCTGGGTGCGCTGGGGGACGGAGGGCTGGTTGCCGCATCGGACAGCGAACTGATCCGGAAGGTGCGTATGCTTCGCGAATACGGTTGGGAGAAGCGCTATATCAGCGATGTGACGGGGATGAACAGCCGCCTCGATGAGCTGCAAGCGGCCATCCTGCGCATCCGGTTGAACTATCTTGAGGAAGGAAACTTGCGGCGCGCCGCAATCGCTCACGCATACAACGGTGGCTTCGCCGATTCACGGCTCGTTTTACCGGTGGCGAAACCCGGCTGCCTGCATGTATACCACCAATATGTAGTTCAACACCCGGAGCGGGACAACTTTCAAGCGCGCCTGAAGCAGGCAGGTATTGGAACGAACATTCACTATCCTGTACCCGTGCACAAACAGCCCGCCTATGCGGGGCGATGCGGTATGGACCCGGCGGGACTGGAGAATACCGAAACGGCTGCCGCCGGGATTCTGAGCATGCCCATGTATCCGGAGTTGAGCGACGAGGCGGTCTCAAGGATTGTAGACACGGTACGAAGTCTGGCATAGCAAGGATGCGGTCCATGGAAGATATACAAACAATCACGGATTCGGATGGAGCGATGCCAGGCGGCAAAGAGGCGGCCCCGGAAGAAGCGAGCGACCCACTCAGCCCTCTGGACATCGCCAGTTGCTTCCAGCTTTTCCTGGGCCGCACACCCGAGCCGTCGCTCGTGAACAGCCGTGCCTTCGGCGCCGTTCGAGAGCTACTTCGCGAGGTGCTTCAATCGGAAGAATTCAGGAATGAAGTTTTGCGGGCAGTCCTGCTCCGGGAGCGCATGCCGCAGCACAGCGTGTCAGACACTCCGCCGCTGCCTCTTCTGGATTGGGCGCAAAGAAACTTGCCCATCACTGCGGCTACCCGTCGCAGTTGCGGAGCGGCGCGCACCTGGACGCAGTTGCTGGAACTGCTGCTCTCCGATGCCACGCTGACAGGGATTGCTCCGCACCTCGTTGCGGCCGAAGTTGACGGCGTGTTGCGCGACCGACTCGCAACCGAGCCATGGACAAAAGTGAAGCGCTGCGTGATCGGCGCGGTGGATGCGGCGTCTGGTTTCGAGATTCGAGGCTGGGCCGTAGATCTCTGCGACAAGTCGATCCCCGTAAATATCGAGTTTTACGCGGACAGTCACTTTCTCGGCTCCATATCCTGTAACGAACCGCGCGCAGATGTCCTGGAAGCGGTC
>JBEKOS010000591.1:0-2861 GCA_049521535.1 Terriglobales bacterium
GTGATCTTGCCGACAACGTGATCATCGTCTGCTCCATCGAGAACTTCGATCCCATGGGCGTCCACACCGGCGATTCCATCACGGTCGCCCCCATACAAACGCTTACCGACCGTGAGTACCAGGCCATGCGCGACGCCGCCATCAAGGTAATTCGGGAGATCGGGGTTGAGACCGGCGGGTCGAACATTCAGTTCGCCGTGCACCCGCAGACTGGGCGCATGGTGGTGATCGAGATGAACCCACGCGTATCACGTTCGTCGGCGCTGGCCTCCAAGGCCACCGGTTTTCCGATCGCCAAGATCGCCGCGAAGCTTGCGGTGGGATACACGCTCGATGAGATTCCGAACGACATCACGCGCAAGACCCCGGCCTGCTTCGAGCCCACGCTTGACTACGTTGTGGTGAAGATTCCCAAGTGGCAATTTGAAAAGTTTTCGGGCACG
Organism: Terriglobales bacterium; assembly: GCA_049521535.1. Classification (GTDB taxonomy): domain Bacteria; phylum Acidobacteriota; class Terriglobia; order Terriglobales; family Acidobacteriaceae; genus CAZUCM01. The sequence goes on from JBEKOS010000591.1 coordinate 444, forward strand.
GACGAGTCGTTGGGGCCGCAGATGAAGTCGGTGGGGGAAGTGATGGCCATCGGCCGCACTTTCAAGGAAGCCATGCTGAAGGGCGTACGCTCTCTTGAAACCGGCAAGCGCGCCGGTTCCGAAAGGATCGAGCCGCGCATTTTGACGCAAAGACTGGTAACGCCGCATCCCGAGCGGCTCGCCTACGTGCGCTATGCGTTGAGCCACGGTTACACCGTCGAAAGCTTGAACAAGCTTACGGGGATCGATCCGTGGTTCCTGCATCAACTCCAGGAAATTGCAGATCTGCAGAACCAAATGGAAGCGTGCGCTGCAGCCGACTTTCCGCCGGAGTTGCTGTATGCGGCCAAACGAATGGGATTCTCTGACGAACGGTTGGACGCAATGGAGCCGGTGAATGGCAATCCAACCTTGTCCTCCAGCCAACGAGCACCGACCAGCAACCAACGATGCCGACTGAATGTTGCGCCCGTTTATAAACACGTCGATACATGTGCCGCTGAATTTGAGAGCCACACACCTTACCTCTATTCCACCTACGAGGAGGAAGACGAAGCGCCCCCGACGGCGAAGCCCAAGGTAATGATTCTGGGCTCCGGCCCCAATCGCATTGGCCAGGGCATCGAGTTCGACTACTGCTGCTGTCACGCCAGTTTCGCACTGCGCGATGACGGTTATGAAACCATTATGGTCAACTGCAATCCGGAGACGGTTTCCACTGACTACGACACCAGTGACCGCCTCTACTTCGAACCGCTCACGCTGGAGGACGTGCTTGCTGTCTACCAGCATGAAACTGCTGGTGGAGCGAGCGTTGGAGCATTGGTGCAATACGGCGGACAGACCCCGTTGAATCTTGCGCTTCCGCTCAAGGCGGCGGGTGTCTCCGTGATTGGCACTTCTCCGGAATCAATTGACCTGGCGGAGGATCGTAAGCGCTTCGGCAAGCTACTGGAGGAGTTGGGTATTCCACAGCCTCCAGGCGCCACCGCCACGAGCATCGAAGAAGCTGTTGCTGGCACTCGCCGTGTCGGCTATCCCGTGTTGGTGCGCCCTTCCTATGTCCTTGGCGGGCGTGCCATGGTGATTGCCTTTGACGATGAGAGCGTGGTCCGCTATATGAAGCAGGCGGTTGAGTATTCGCAGGACCGTCCAGTGCTGATCGATCATTTCCTCGAACAGGCAGTCGAAGTGGACGTGGATTGCCTCTCTGACGGGACCGACGTGGTCATTGGCGGCATCATGCAGCACATTGAAGAGGCCGGCATTCACTCCGGCGACTCTTCCTGCGTGCTGCCGGCTGTGGATATTCCCGAACGCCAACTCGACACCATGCGCGATTACACCGTTCGCCTCGCCCGGGCGCTGAATGTGATCGGCCTGATGAACGTGCAATACGCCATCCAGGGAGAGACCGTCTACGTGATCGAGGTCAACCCGCGGGCCTCCCGCACCGTACCGTTTGTTGCCAAAGCTACGGGCGTACCGCTGGCCAAAATTGCCGCCCGGCTGATGACGGGCCGGAAGCTGCGCGAGTTCCTGCCGCAATGCGTGGAGCAACGCAACGAACCTTCGACGGGGCGGTTCTACTACGTCAAGTCCCCGGTATTTCCCTGGGCCAAGTTCCCCGGAGTGGACACAGTCCTAGGTCCGGAGATGAAATCAACTGGCGAAGTGATGGGCATCGGAGAGAGCTTTGGAGAGGCCTTTGCCAAGGCCCAGCTCGCTGCAGGCCAGAAGTTGCCTTCCGGTGGCGCGGTCTTCATCAGCGTTGCTGATCGCGATAAGCCTCACATAGCCGAAGTGGCGCGACGTTTTTCTGGCCTGGGATTTAGCCTGGTGGCCACGCACGGCACTGCGGCGGTCTTGGAGGCGGCAGGTCTTCCCTTGGAAAGAGTTTACAAAGTGAAGGAAGGCCGGCCCAATGCGGTTGATCTAATCAAGGGCGATAGAATTCAGTTGGTTATCAACACGCCCCAGGGCTTGGATCCTTGGTTCGATGAGAAGTCAATTCGCCGCGCTGCCATTACCCACCATATCCCGACGATTACAACGCTCGCCGCAGCCCGCGCCGCCGCCGAAGGGATCGCAGCGATGCAGCGGGGTAAGATTACCGTGCGTGCGTCGCAGGAAATCAGTCGCCACTAGGAGTCTGTCGGGAATAGATTAGCAGGCATCAGGAAAACCATTCCAAAAGCTGTGCCATCGCGGTAAGCTGCCCCCATGGGCAAATGTTTTCGCGCAGACAACATTGATCAGGCGTTACTGCTGCCACCTTCTCTGCATGATTGGGTTGCGGAGGGGCATTTGGCGCGCTTTCTGGCGGATGTAGTAGCGCAGTTAGATTTGAGGGCCATGTATGCCACCTATGAGGAAAAGGACGGACGAGGACAAGCCGCGTACGCGCCGGCGATGATG
>JBEKOS010000592.1:0-4081 GCA_049521535.1 Terriglobales bacterium
ATTGCGCAGGCCGAAGCGCCGGTTCCCGGACAACTGCAGCGCCGCGCCATCCTTGAGTGCTGGTGCGACGTCGGTCGTTGTTGCCTGCAGAGCCGGGAAGATACTGAAGCCGATGCCGCACGCGACAGCCAGCACCAAGACGAAGATCGCCGTATGCCAATCGAGGCCAGTGTCGATGCTGATTGGCGAGCCCGCCGGCAGCCGCGTATGAGCGGTCAACGCCCACAGACCATACGCCATCGCGAATCCTGCGGCGCCACCGATGAGCGAAAGCAAAATGCCTTCGGTGATCATCTGGCGGATGAGACGGAAGCGGCTGGCTCCCACACCGAGGCGAATGGCCAGCTCCTTGCGGCGACCGGCGGCGCGCGCCAGGACCATAGTGGCGAGGTTGAGGCACGCGATGGCAGTAATGATCACCATAAGCGCAATGTAGAATCCGAGGATTTTCGGACGGAGCTCGCGTGGGATCGGCGCGCGGGTACCCGCGGCGAGCAAAACGATGCGCTTCGCTTTGTCCTGCTGCGGTGGCGCGAAGGGGTCATCTTTGTCGAGACGGCGTGTAACGCCGTCCAGCGCTGCCTCGGCAGAATCGATGGTGATGCCCGGCGCGAGGCGGAACAGCAATTGGAAGTCCTTTGCGTTGCTGTTGTGCAGCACGTCGTTGCCGAGTTCCGGAGCCAGCCTGGCCGGCACCGTTGTAGGGACGAAAAGTTCGGCCGGATTCGCAGTAAGTGCGCCATCGAATTTGCGCGGGGCGATACCAACAATGATCGCGGGCTGGCCGTTGAGATGAATCGTTTGCCCGATTGCGTCAGGATCGGCGTTCAGGCGGTTGCGCCAGTATCGGTCGCTGACGACCACGGACGGGACGGCGCCGGTCTTGTCCAGATCGGTACTGAGGAGGCGTCCCCTCTGCGCGTCCATGCCGAGGACGGAAAAATAATCCGGCGAGACCAGTTGACCGTAGACGCGCTCCGGTTTGCTGTTGCGGTCCCCGAGCCCAACGTTGAACTCAACCGGACTCATGACGGCGGCGACCCCCGCGAAAAGATTATTCTGCTCGCGGTAGCGCTCGATGTAGATGTAAGAGGCGGGTTTCTCCGCAGTGACCAACTGCTCCGCGCTGGCCACACCTGGAAGCGTGCGCGTGATCAGCGCCCAGCCAGTGCTGTAGACGTTGGTCGTGAGCCCAATGCCGAGTCCCATGGAGACAATGCCAACCACCGCGTAACCCGGCGACTTCCTCAGGGTGCGCGCGGCGTAGGGCAGATCGCGGCGCATCTCGTTCAGGTATTCGATGGGAAGGCGAAGCAGCAGGTCGGCGATGAGGCGAACGAGGCCCAGCACTCCGTATCGCTTTGCCACCTCGGCAATGCTGTCCTCACCGGCTTGCATCATCTCGTCGCCGAATGCCAGCTTGAATTCGTGCGGGAAGGCCGCAGCCAGCCGCCGGTAGATTGGCCATGCGATGTTCATCAGGTCACCCTCCTAACGTCACCATCGTTTGCTTCGTTTGGATTGCCCGAACCAAGTCCTGCAGGCGTTCGCATTCGGCGTCGAGCACACGGCGCCCCAGGGGCGTGAGGCGGTAGTACCGGCGGCGGGCGTCGTCGAATTCGGGAGCGGGCCGCGCACTGGACTCCTCAATCAGGTCGGCCTCGATCAGCCGCTTGATAGTGCCGTAGAGAGTGGCCGGCCAGAGGCGGACTTTCCCGGTGGTGCGCCGCAGCACTTCCTGCATGATCCCGTAGCCGTGCTGTTCTTCTCCGGCCAGGGACAGCATGATGTGGAACCACTGCGTTTTGAGAGGGAGGAAGGTTTGGATCCGGGACTCAGTCATATTCAAGATATATATATCTGACAATATATATTCGTCAAGAGGATTCTTCGGCGAGGGGAAAGCTCGGTGGTTTGGGTAGCAGATGGAAACGCGGTGCGCGTGGGACACCCGCGAGGGTTGCCAGAGAGGGTGAAGACCTGAGACTGATCGGCTTATCACCGAAAAGCTCCTGCTCAACGCCGTGCTCAACTTTGAACATCTGGACGCCGGTCGCGAACCTCCTGCCGCCATGCCTCCGCAAACAGCCAAGGCCGGGTTTTAATGCCCGCCTGAGCGGTAATTTCACGTTCCGGCTGCGATGGCTCCACGATAATACAAGTGAGGCCTCGACAATTAGAGCGAATAGCCTCCAACTGTGCCGTGGGACTCATCAGTGAGCGAGGCCAACAATGTCAGATAGTTTTGGTGCAATGCAGCCGCATTCGGGATCGCAAAAGGGCCACAGAACCGCGCTTGGCTCCAATGCGCTTGCTCAGTCGTTTCTGGATAACCTGTTTTTTGTGCAAGGCAGGTCGGTGGAGCGGGCAACCGTGAACGACCTTTATATGGCGCTCGCCCACACTGTCCGCGACCGCATAGTCGAGCGGTGGATGTCGACCTTGAAGAACTACCATACGCAGGATGTGCGGGTAGTTTGTTATTTTTCGGCGGAATTTCTGACCGGGCCCCATCTTGCCAACAATCTCATCAACCTGGGCATCTACGACGAGACCGAGCAGGCCATGCGACAGCTGGGAATTGACCTGAATGTTTTGATCGAGCAGGAAGAGGAACCTGGGTTGGGCAATGGAGGCCTCGGCCGGCTTGCTTCCTGCTTCATGGATTCTCTGGCCACCCTGGATATTCCCGCAATCGGCTATGGAATCCGCTACGAGTATGGAATCTTCGATCAGCAGATTCGCGACGGGTGGCAGGTGGAGTCGACCGACCACTGGTTGCGGCTCGGAAACCCCTGGGCGTTGGAGCGGCCCGAGGATGGCGTTGAAGTCAAGCTGGGCGGGCGCACCGAGTCCCAAGCTGGGCGGACGCACCGAGACTCATACCGATAGCGCGGGCCGGTTACGGGTGACCTGGATTCCTCGGAAGGTGGTGCGCGGGGTTCCTTTCGATACGCCGATTCTGGGTTACCGGACCAACACCGTGAACACCATGCGCCTTTGGGCGGCGCAGGCCGTTGAAAGCTTCGACTTTGGGACCTTCAATCAGGGTAATTACGTTGGCGCGGTAGCTGACAAGGTGTCTTCAGAGAACATCTCAAAGATCCTCTACCCCAACGATGAAGATGTTCAAGGCAAGGAATTGCGGCTGGAGCAGCAGTTCTTTTTTGTCTCCTGCAGCCTGCAACACATTCTGCGCATTCAGACTTCGCAAAATCGGCCATTGGCGGAGTTGCATCGGAACTTTGCCATTCAGATGAACGACACACATCCGGCGATAGCCGTAGCGGAGATGATGCGCCTGCTGGTAGACGAGCATGCAATGGAGTGGGATATCGCATGGCATGTTACCCAGCACACCTTGTCGTATACCAATCACACGCTCCTTCCCGAGGCGCTGGAACAATGGGCCCGCGGCCTGTTTTCTTCGCTTCTGCCGCGGCACATGGAGATCGTCGAAGAAATCAATCGCCGCCATCTGATCGATGTGCGGCAGAAATTTCCCGGCGATGAAGGGCGCTTGCAACGGCTCTCGCTGATCAATGAAAGCGGAGCCAATGGCGAGAAAACCGTGCGCATGGCGCACTTGGCCTCGCTCGGAAGTCATGCGATCAATGGAGTTGCGGCGCTCCACACCGAGCTTCTGAAGACGGAGGTGCTGAGCGATTTTTATGCGCTGACTCCGGAGAAATTCTCGAATAAGACCAATGGGGTGACCCCGCGTCGCTGGATGGTGTTGAGCAATCCACGGTTGGCGGAATTGCTCACCGCTCGGCTCGGCTCCGCATGGATCAGGGACATTGAGAAGTTGCGTCGCCTCGAGCCCATGATCGCGGACGCGGATTTTTGCCAGGAATGGAGAGCCATCAAGCACGACAACAAGGCTCAGCTATCCGCATACATTGAGGACCGTTTGGGAATTTCAACTGACCCGGAATCGCTCTTCGATGTGCTGGTGAAGCGCATGCACGAGTACAAGCGCCAGCACCTGCAGGTTCTGCATATCCTGACGTTGTTGAAGCGCATCCAGCGCGATCCGGAAACCCAGCAAGTTCCGCGGACTTTCATCTTTGGCGGCAAG
>JBEKOS010000593.1:0-3602 GCA_049521535.1 Terriglobales bacterium
CGGTCTCAGTTCCGCCGATCTTCTTGTGCTTCTCGATTCGGAACAGCACCCGGTCGCCGCCCTTGAGTAGGTCAAGAGGATTCGCCTTTTCTGCCTTAAAGTGCAGCGGCTCCGAATTGAACACTCGGCGAGTCGTGGAATCCTTGGCTTGGCGCCACGTTTCCAAGTGCCAGACTCCAGCGTCCACCTGAATCTGGTAGTCCGTCACGCCGTTGACCTGGACTCCGCCGCTACAAACCGTGGTGCCGAGGCTACCGTCCCCGCATCGGATGCTGTTGGACGTGGTTCCGTCACTGACCACGGCGGATGTCACATAGGTTCCCAGTTGGTACATACCAGACTTGTCGGCCCCATAGGCCAAAGAACCCAGTGCCAGAATCGCAAATAGTCCGCGTATCATGTGTCCTCCAGCTTTGGCTGCCTAGGATCGAGGTTGCGCCGGGGCGGGTTGCGGTGGGATCCGGCCAGTCCATCCTACGCTCATGAGAGCGTATACGCACATCGCAGGCGGCGGGCGTTGGTACCGTCTGGAACTCACGCTGGCTGCCGCCCCTTCGGCTTCTTCCGGGAATCAGTCCAGCACGCTCCAGAAGCCGCCAAGATTCTGGACCCGATATTCCGCGCCCTCATCCGTGAGGAGCTTGTAGTAGCCTTCTTGAAGCGGGGTCTTGTCCAGTGCCCACACCTTACCGCTATAAGAGACGTCCATGCCCTCCGGAGGCAGTCCGGGAACACCACTGGTAGCCACTATCCCCTGCAAGTCGAACCCAACCGGACATTCAACATTCCCATCGCCGGTAAGTTTGCCCGTTCCGCGAATAGGCAATGGCATCTTTAGGTCCTTTGACTATGTTAACTCACTCCAGATTCGCTTGGGGCACACCGACCTTGACGCAGGGACAACGGAGCTACGGTGTGTGTCACGTAATGAGCGGCCCGCTTCACTTCTTCGCGAGCGTTGCCGGTGGCAATCGCCAGGCCCACCCGGCGCATGATCACGATGTCGGTGAAGTCGTCGCCGATGTATGCCACCTGGCTTGACTCGATCTTGGCGTCGGCCAGAATCTCCTGTAGGATCGGGATCTTCTCGATGTGTCCCTGGTAGACGTAGGCCATCTTGCACTGCCGCGCGCGCTCTTCAGTCGCCGGCGATTGCCGCCCGCTGATCACGCCCGTCTTGATGCCCTTCCAGTTGAGCCATTGGAGTCCGATTCCGTCCTGCGAATCGAACCCCTTGGTCTCAACCATCTTGCCTTCGGCGTTGGGCACGTTGTATAGCCTGCCGTTGGTGAGGACGCCGTCCACGTCCATCAGCAGCAACTGGACCTTGCCGGCCAGCGCCAGCACTTCATCTGAGTTTGGCATTGTAGGGTGGAGTTGGCGCAGCAATTGTTCGGCGACCCGCAGCGCCGCCTCCCCATCCGCGTTAGACATTGTAGGTGCCGGCCGAAACCGTTCCGCCTTTGCCTGTCCAATTGGTGTGGAAGAACTGCCCGCGCGGCTTGTCGACGCGCTCATAGGTGTGCGCGCCGAAATAATCGCGCAGCGCCTGCAGCAGATTGGCCGGCAGGCGTTCACTGCGGTAGCCGTCATAGAACGAGAGCGCCGTGGTGAACGCCGGCACCGGCACGCCCGCCGTCACTGCCTGAATCACCACCCGCCGCCATGACGCCTGGCAGCGCTCGATCACGCCATGGAAGTAGTCGTCCAGCAGAAGGTTGACCAGCTTCGGATTGCGGTCGAAGGCCTCCTTGATCTTGCCCAGGAACGCGGAGCGGATGATGCACCCGGCGCGCCACACCAGCGCGATGCCGCCGTAGTTCAAGTCCCACTTATACTGTTTGGCCGCTTCCGCCAGCAGCATGAAACCCTGCGCGTAGGAAACCAGCTTCGAAGCCAGCAGCGCCTGGCGCACGTCCTCGACGAACGCCTTCTTGTCGCCGCTGAACTTGTAGGGCGGCCCGCTCAGGATCTTCGACGCCGCCACGCGATCCGCCTTCATGGCGCTCAGGCAGCGTGCGAACACCGCTTCGCCGATCAGCGTCACCGGCACGCCCAGTTCGAGCGAGCTGTCGCTGGTCCACTTGCCGGTGCCCTTTTGGCCGGCCGTGTCGAGGATCTTGTCCACCACGTAATCCCCGGCTTCGTCCTTATAGCCCAGCACGTCGCGCGTGATTTCGATCAGGTAGCTATCCAACTCGCCCTTGTTCCACTCGGTGAATACCGCGTGCATCTCTTCGTTGCTCATGCCCAGACCCTGCTTCATGATCTGGTAGGCTTCGCAGATGAGCTGCATGTCGCCATACTCGATGCCGTTGTGCACCATCTTGACGAAATGGCCGGCGCCGTCGCTGCCCATCCAGTCGCAGCAGGGGGCGCCATCCGGCGTCCGGGCGCATATGGCCTGAAAGATGTCCTTCACCAGCGGCCAGGCTTTCGGGCTGCCGCCGGGCATCATGGAGGGCCCGAAGCGCGCGCCTTCCTCGCCGCCCGAAACGCCGGTGCCCACGAATAGCAGACCCTTGCTCTCCAGGTAAGCGGTGCGGCGGATGGTGTCGGGGAAATGCGAGTTGCCGCCGTCGATGATCACGTCGCCCGATTCCATGTGGGGCAGCAGGGTTTCGATGAAGTCGTCCACCGGCTTGCCCGCCTTCACCATCAGCATGATCTTGCGCGGCCGCTTCAGCAGGCCCGCCAGTTCCTCGATCGATTTGGCTCCGATGATGGTCTTGCGCCCTTTGGCCGCGTCGTTCAGAAACTCGTCGACCTTGGACACGGTGCGGTTGTACGCCACCACGGTGTCGCCATGGTCATTCATATTCATAATCAGGTTCTGGCCCATCACGGCCAGACCGATGAGGGCAATGTCGCCGGTTGGTTGCATAGAATTGACTCGTAGGAGGAGGTTAACTCAGACGAATCTCCTTGTATACCACGCGGCACCATCAGCGGGGCCAGAGCAAAACTAAAGTGACGTTAAAGCAAAGCTAAAGCGTGCTCCGCCAGTACCGTTTGTGGGCGGGCGAGAGCCGGTACGGACTGCCCCTATAAAGGGTACGGCGGATTCCGCCGATACAATGTGCGAGCGAGATTTATAGCGATGGCCGAGCGGGATTTATAGCGATGGCCGAGCGGGATTTATAGCGATGGCCGAGCGGGATTTATAGCGATGGCCGAGCGGGATTTATAGCGATGGCATTGATCAGCGCCAAACGATTTCTGACGCAGTTGGAGGAGGAAGCCGCCTATCGGCGGGTGATCTCCATGCTGCTCGATGGCGTCGCAGCCAGCGCGCTGAACATCGATCCGGACGCACGGCAGAGCTTCAGTGATCGGATCGTCGAGATTCGCAAGGACATCGCCGCGGCAACCAGCGTCGAAGACCTGATTTCAGGCGCTCGTGACGGCGTGCATGCGATTGGAGAATACTCAAAGGAGACCAGCCGCCTGCTGCAGAGCCGGAGCGCCGAGATGCAGGAGATGATCGCGTCGCTCACCCATGCTCCTGCGGGCGCGGGCGGGAATGGCGGACATGCAGGATCGCCAGTATTGAAGATCGCCGCCGGCCTGGAAACTGCCGCGGGCGAGAAGGCGTCCGCCCT
>JBEKOS010000594.1:0-2843 GCA_049521535.1 Terriglobales bacterium
CGCGTTGCCGCTTTCGACTCGAAGCGCTCGGCGCTGGTGGGCGCGGTGCAGGGCTTGTGTTTGCCCTTTCGCGGATTTTCGCGTTCGGGCGCAACCATTTCCACCGCCATGCTGGCGGGGGTAGACAAGGCTTGCGCCGAAGATTTCAGCTTTGCCCTGGCGGTAATCCTGACGCCGCCGGTGGTTGCCAGAGAAGCGCTCAGGCTGTTGAAAGCCGAGCACATGAACGCAGGGTGTTGTGTTTCGATTTCCGGCCCTCAACCCACGTCTCTGGTTGCGGCAATCCTTCCCAGCTTGCTCGGCGCGGTCTGTGCATTTCTGGCTGGTTTGGTCGCGCTCAAATGGTTAAGCCGCTGGCTGGAGGGCGGCAGATGGTATCTTTTTGGCATCTATTGCCTGGTCGCTGCGGGAGTGGTGGAGATGCTGCATTACGCCGGCTATTGAGGGATTGCGTGAAGCTCTTGTGCGGACGCGCGGCTTGCGTCGTTCCTTATTTATCGAATCATCGCAGACTCTGCCGCGCTGATGTGGATCAGGAGTGGCCGGCGAATTCGCATCTGAAGTGGCGGCTGCCAGTTTATTCTGATTAAATGAGTCCGACCGTCTTGCGGGTAGGTGGATTTCGGTTCTACTTCTTCTCGCGCGAGGAGCCAAGAATGCACGTGCATGTTCAGCACGCCGAGGGTGAAGCAAAGTTCTGGCTCCAACCGCGAGTCGAGCTGGCCATGAATTATAGGCTCAGCGCCGCCCGATTAAGGCAAGCAAGGACATTGGTTGAGGAGCATCTCGATGAAATCTGCAATGCCTGGGCCGAGCATTTCCGCGGCTGAAATTAGCAACATTTCCACGCACGGATTTTGGCTGCTTATCGAAGAGCGCGAGTTGTTTGTTCCGTTCAGTGATTTTCCATGGTTTCGTGACGCCTCGATCGGGGCTCTGTTACAGGTGGAGCTTCCCAGCCCACACCACCTGTACTGGCCTGAGCTGGACGTCGATTTGGCGGTCGAGTCCATTGAACATCCTGAGAAATTTCCGTTGGTTAGCCGGGCCCGGGCCGCCCGGGGCCGGCGGTGATAGTTGTGATTCACGGTCTTGGCAAAGATTTCACCTGATCCGGCGAGATGGCATTCATAAGGAATGCCGTTCCCAAAGCGCAAGAACATTCGCCCGTGCTGCGAGAGTTCGTAATGAGGCATCGGGCCATCAAGCAGGAGTTTTATTCTTTTGCGTTTCATTTTCTTCGTGGGCATTGCGGTTGCATTGGCCGGCGCAGCGCAAAGTCGCTTACTATCGCCCGCTGCTGCCGCCTCTGGGGAGCAGGATGGCGTAGCGACTGGAGCCCGGCAGAGCGCCTCGGCGCCTGCCGCACCGGACGGCACCGTCGAACTTGTCCCCGGCATAGCGCTGCCCCGGCACGGAATGGTGTGGGCACTGGATACGATTCATGGGAAGCCAATGCTCCGCGCGGTTTCGCCGCATCCGGTTCACATCGACAAGCACGAGGGCGCAAACCTCGCTCGCGCCCTCACCAAAGGCAAGGCTTCGATTGAGGTATACGAATCTCAAGCGCCGATCCAATTGATGGACCCGGGCTCAATATTCGTGGCCCGGATGATTTCCGCCGCCGTTAACGTTCCAGGCACAAATCAGCTAGTGTCCAACGCTGCACCCGAAGACAGTTACCAGCTTATACGGGTGCATCCGCATGTGCTGGGCCGCACGGTTCACCAACTTGAATATGGCAGCTTTCTCCAAGGCGACGTAAAACGCTACGACGACTTGGTGAAGATCACCATCACCCGCATTTCGGATTCGGGATGGCTCAAGGTGGTTCCCAGCCAGCCGCTACCGCCGGGCGAGTATGCGCTGGAGGTAAGAATGCCCGACGCATTCTCTTATTCCACCGCCGTATACGACTTCGGCGTCAGCAATTGACATTGCTGGCGACAGCCTGGGGAAATGTGCGGAGACCCTCAGGTTTCCGCCGCGTCCAATTGCAGGCGCAAGGACGGCGCACCCGGCGACTCCTGTAAAATACCCTTGTTATGACTCACGCCGTCGAAGCGATTTATGAAAATGGGGTTCTCCGCCCTCTGGAACCGCTCCCATTGGGGGAACTTGAGCGGGTTTCAGTACTGGTTTCTACGCACGGGGCCCAGCTTCGCGGCGGATATATAGATGCGACTTTATTGGAAGCTGCGAAAAGAGAAGTCGCGGCGAAGGGCGAAGTGCCAACGTTGGAAGAGGTCCGCAAGATTACCTCCGTTGACCCGAGTTCCTGGGCCGACGCGGTTATCGCAGAACGCGAGGAGCGCTTCTGATTGGCGGTCTATTTCTTCGATTCCAGCGCGCTCGCCAAGCGATACCACCGCGAGGTGGGGACAGCGCAGGTGGACGCAATCTTTCAGGAGCCCGATCGGCGGATATTGATCTCTGGCCTCACGTTTGTGGAGATGCGGTCTGCCTTTGCCGGAAAGGCGAGAGCCGCCGTCCTGCGCGTCACAATGCAGCCACGCGCCGCTGCACGAAGATGAAGTACAAAGCAAGCGAAATGAGCAGCAAGCCGTTGACGGTGAGCACTACCGGCGCGGTGAACATGGGCACGAGCCACCCGGACATCAAATTGCCCATGGGCATGCCGCCGCGGAACGCGAAGTTGTAAACGCTCATGACGCGGCCGCGCATTTCGTCGGTGGTAATCAACTGCACCAGCGAGCTGACGGTGGCGAAGACTCCCATCATGGCAAAGCCCACCAGCACCAGCATGGCAAAGCTCAGGGGCAGCACGCGCGAGAGCGCGAACCCGGCAATTCCCGCTCCCAGGCAGATCAGCATGATAAGCG
>JBEKOS010000595.1:0-2831 GCA_049521535.1 Terriglobales bacterium
CTCCGTTTGACCCCGGTCTGAGCGACGCCAACGTGCTGATCACCGCGAAGTCCGGTGGCGGCAAGACGTTCATGGCGCAGATGTTCCTGACGATGATGGCCCGCCTCAACCCGCTCATCTCGATTCTGGAACGCGGCAATTCGTATCGGCCCCTTGTGGAATTGATGGGAGGCCGGTGCATCGACGTGGATCTCGAGGGCGCGGAGACCTTGAATGCGTGGGACCTGCCCCCCGGATCGACGGTGCCGTCCAACGACAAACTTGCATTCCTCAAGAACCTGACGCGGCACATGATTGGCTTGAACAGCCCGGCCGCCGACACCGCGATCCTAGACAACTTGCTGACCGACGCGATCGTCGCCACGTATCAACGCTGCCGAACCCGAGAGGACAGGCCGGTTCCGACCTTCAACGATCTCCGGCAGGAACTGGAAACTTGGCGGGATGAGTCTGAGGTGGAGCGAATTCGCGACGAAGCGCAGCTCGCTGCGGTGAAGCTGCGGGAATGGACTGGGGATAAAGTATATGCCCGGCTATTCGACCAGCCCACCACCCTCCAGACGGACGAAAACTGGCTGTTCTTCAACGTCGAGGGATTGACCTCCGATCCGAAGCTCGAAAGCTCGATGAGCATGATCATCGCGAACGCGATGTCGGAGCGGGCGTCGGGCAGAAGCGGGCAGCCGAATATTACAGTGCTCGATGAATGCTGGTCGCTTCTGGACTCGGCTGTCTTGGCGCCGCAAGTGGAACAGTTGTTCCGGACCGGCAGAAAACGGGGAGCGAGTATTTGGGGCATCAGCCAAGCCCTGGAGGACTTCGTGGGAACGGAGACCCAACCCCGTCCGCATGGCCCAGGTATCGTCAAGAACGTCTCGACGAAGATCATCGGGCAGCAGCAGGGTGATCTGAAACCGCTCGGCACATATTTGCACTTGAACCAGACCGCCCTCAACGAGGTGCGTGGGTTCAGCGCACCGCGAAAGGGGCGGAAGGCCCAAGCGCTTCTGGTGCTGGGTGAAAAAGCGGAAACAACTCAGACGATCAACATCGTGCCGACGCCGATTGAGTACTGGATCTGCACCACGTTCAAACGGGAACGGATGTACCGCTCCTGGTTCCTCGAAACGAATCGCGGCCTGCCGCTGCTTCAGGTCTACGAAAAGCTCGCGGCGAAATTCCCGCTGGGCCTGGCTGATGTTCCGGAATTGGCGGAGGAGCTGTCCGGCGCCGTCACAGCAATCGGCGCTACTGCGGGAGCGAGGTGAATCACCATGGAATTCTGCAAACGCGCTTTTTCGTCGTTTCTGACCGGTAGGGCGAGGTGCGGCATCGCCATATTCCTCGCCATAGCGCTGGCGTTTGGGTTGGTCGGTCCTCCGGCCGCGAAGGCGCAGATAGGCGCGCTCGCGGTCTTCGTGGCGGCCGCGGGAGTTGTCGGAATCATTACGAATACCATCGGATCACTATTGGGCACCGCCAACGGTCTTTTGAGCGGCATCAACGGTGTCTTCCAGGCCTTCGTCAACCTGTGGGAAACCGTCGTCTACCCGATTGCCCTAATCAACCAGGCCCGACTTATGGTGACGCAAATTGTCTCCCAGTTTCGCGGCCTGATAACAGCCATCGACCACATCAACGTCCAGAGTGCGACGTTACCCAATCCAATCGCGCTGGAAGGAATCATACGGAATGGATCGGTGGCGGACTTTGGCCAGTTGAACCAGGCATTCTACACGACCTTCCAGCCACTTCCCTCGGTGACGGACCTCGATCCCGGCGACCGGCAGCGTGTAGACATGACTGATGCGTTTGCAATGGACACGCTGAAAACGCTCAAGGCTTCCGACCAGGTGGTGCAACAGACGCTCCAGGCATCTCAGATGATCGAGGACGAGGCGGCTCAAACTGCACCGGGTTCGGCCGCCTTTCTCACCGGCGCCGGTCTGGTGGCGGCCGTCGAGAACCAGGCAATGATGCAGAGAATGCTCGCCGCGGAACTGCGCGAGGAAGCGGCGATTCTGGCGCACAGCAATGCGATCCGCAAGCGCCAGGCAGACATGGCGGGCCAGTTCCGCCAAGACACGACAACGTTGTTCAGGTAAGGGGGCGAGATGGATCAGAAATGGCGAATGTTGCATGCACTGTGGTCGCACCGAGCAAAACTCGTGGTGCTGATGCTGATCGTGTTGCTGGTCACACCTCAGCCGGTCCGGGCGCAATTCGGAATTGACTTGGGCGCGATTGTGGCCGCCATCGATAGCATCGGCAGCGCCATCGCCAATACGATCGGCCCGGCACTGCGCACGATGAACAATGCATTGGGCACGCTCAACAACCTCATGAACACCATTCAGGCATTCTTCGCGAATATCGTGTATCCTCAGGCTTCCATCAATCGAGCTCTGAGCCTGGTGGGCGCGATCCAGGGTCTTTACACCCAGATTCTGACAACTTCCCACGTGAACGTCGCGAGCGCCACGCTGGCCAACCCGCAGCAACTCGAACAGATCTTGCTGTCTCGGAACCCACTGAACGTGCCGGGCGTCACGGCGAATTACCAGACGCTCTATCAAACAGTGCCGGTTCCACAGAACGCCTCGCCGCAGACCCGAGACCTGATCGATATGAGTGATGCGGCGGCTCAAGACGCGATGAAGAGAGCCATCGCGATCGACGCCATTTCCGACACCGAGATGCAGGCTGCGAACCAGATTAATAGCGGACTTGCGCAGGCTGCGCCTGGAACCGCTCCGATGGTTGAGGCCGAGGCGGCTGCATGGCTTGTGCGCGCGAACGCATATACGCAATCCGCACTTGGAGACGTGATG
>JBEKOS010000596.1:0-2799 GCA_049521535.1 Terriglobales bacterium
CTTCAATCTGAAACCTTAAATGCGACAGCCGGTCCGTCGCCGTTCTCGAGGGCATAGCTGCGCACCGCTTCTATCGCCTTCTGCTGTAGCTCCAGCAACCGGGCGATGTCCTTCTTCTGGGCGTCGTTGAAGCGGTCTCCATACTTCTGCATGACGGCCAGGTAGCATTGCTGGGCCTCGGCCTTGGCCGCAGGCGAAAGGTCGGGTCCGGCCGCCGGCGCGGGATTCTCGGCGGGCTTTGCCTGCGTGCTGGTCGATTGCGCCAGCAGCCCTGTGGGCAACACCGCGGCCACGGCCGCCGCCAGTGCCGTGCCCCGCGCAAAATCGCGTCGCGAAAGTTTGCTTGAGTTCGTCATGCGCTACCTCCGACCCTCGTCACGCGCTGTGCTATCGCGTGGAACGGGTTGATTCACAATTTTCTCCAGCAGCAGGCGAGATTATCGAAATTGTGGGCTTTCGTCAAATTGGGTTCAGGCTATAAGCGGAAAGGCGAAGCGAGTACTTCTATATCCTGCGACCGCTTTGACGCAACGCCTAAGCTGCTCCGCTTGTGCTCCAACACCAGACCCCAAGGGACACCCGAAACCCTGATTCAACGGCGTCACTTCCCAACTTTCCAACGAAACACCTCCCTGGTTCCCCGCTCGGTCGTAAACCGCCAGATCACGTGCGCCTTGGGGTCGGATTAGGTCAGCCGGTGGAGGCCATCCCGAACGGGTAAATGTGGCTGCCAGATGCGGAGCCGGCGCCGGGAGCGCAGGATTGTGGTCCCAAACAGCCGGCAGGGTGTACTGTGGTTCGAGATGCCAAAATGGAAACTCGAGTTGACAGAGTTATGACCCATTCCGTTTATTTCCGATCAGTCCTGGCAATACTCGCCGTGCTCGTAGCTTGCGGCTGCGCTCTGGCCCAACAGGGCGGTAGCACGGACCCGTTCACGGGAGGCTCAGGTTCGGGCGCTACGGGCATGATTCAACCTCCTGCCGGGCCGCCTGCCGGCGACGTCTCCGGCCGTGCCGATATGGGCAAGGCAATTCTGTTCAGCGCACAGACCTCGCTCGTCCAGGTGCCAGTGGTGGTCACCGACCCCACGGGCAAGCATATTCACGGCCTGACCAAGGCGGACTTCAAGATTCTGGAAGACAACAAGGCGCAGAACATCGCCAGTCTTGAAGAGGTGATTCCTGATCAAAGCTCGCCACCCTCTCCAGCGCAGCCTGCCGACACCTTCACGAATCTGATGGGGGATGAAAGCAAGCCCCGCTCAGTGACGGTCATCGTGCTTGACGAGGTGAACACACCGTTCCTTAGCCAGGCATACGCACGCGGGCAGCTCATCAAGTACCTGGGCGACCACCTGGATTCGGCGCAGCCGTTCGGGCTGATCGTAATCGGTGGCAGGGGAATTACCGTGCTGAGTAAGATCGACTCCGATCCGGTTGAGCTTCTGGCAGCCCTGAAGAAAGCCGGAGGCGAGATTTCCGCGATGGAACAATTCAGCAAAGACGCGCAGGCCATTGCCTCGGTAGGTGATTCGCCGAGTGCTCTTCTGGGTGGAAGTAGCCGGGGAGCATCGCCGGAACTGGTTTTCCGTAGATTCATGCTGAAGGAAGATGCCATTGAAGGGAGCTACACTCAGGCGCGCACCATCGAGACTACTTTGCGGTCTTTCCTGGCCATCGCCTGGTCTCTCTCGGGTGTGCCGGGAAGGAAGTCGCTGGTTTGGATTACGGGCGGTTTTCCCTTTTATCTGGATTCCTATACTTCCGTGCCCGGGGACAGCGGCATGCGAGCGCTTTACGATCGCATGGTCAAAGCCCTGAATGATGCGCAAATTTCCGTTTATCCTATCGACGCGCGCGGTCTGGTGGCCGACCCGACGTTTTCCGCGGAGAGCACCGGTTCGCTGCTCGGCGCCGGGGCCCCGGCTTTGTTGCAGCAGTCCACGATAAGCAGTTTACAAACCTTTGCCGAGATGACGGGCGGTGTGGCCTTCTACAACACCAACGATGTGGGCGGCGCTTTTGGCCGTGCGACGCAGGATTCGTCTTCCTACTATCTGCTCAGCTACTACCTCGATCATCGCAATAACAAGTCCGGCTGGCGTAAGCTTCGCGTTGTGGTGGCGCGCAAAGATGCAGCGGTGCGCGCCCGCGCGGGATATCTCATCACCGACGTGACCGTGAATCCCGAAGTGACGCACAAGGCTGACGTGGACTTCGCACTTAACTCGCCATTCGAAAGCACCGGCATTAGAATCAACCTGCGATGGGAGGGCATTATTGCGGATGGAAGCAAGAAGAAGGTGGGCTTTGTGCTGCAAGTGCCCGCCGCAGAGTTAGTCGAGGAAGGAGACCGGAACCGCATTGATTCGGAATTCCTCGCTCAAGCTACCAGCAAAGGCGCCGTTGCAGGGAACGCATCCCAAGCCTCCAAGGGGTTCATAGTGCCTGACACTCTTGCCCAGCTCAAGAAAGACGGCGTCGTGTACCGAAACTTTCTCGATCTGGCTCCGGGGACCTACCGGGTGCGCTTTGTCGTGCGCAACAACCTGAATGGCAAAATCGGCAGCGTCATTGTGCCTCTCACAGTGAATTGAGCTTGCCCCCCCAGAACTTGTCATCTTGAGCGGAGTGAAAGACCTGCTGCGTTGGCGTGAGAAATCTCCTCTTAGATCGCCAGCAGTCTCGGAACTCTGAATTCGGGACTTCCTAATTAGCCCTAAATTTCCGCCCTCTGGGCTTTCCTCCTGGTGTTTACTAAGGGAGTTCCTATTTTCGCACTCGTTTTTTTAATGAC
>JBEKOS010000597.1:0-3426 GCA_049521535.1 Terriglobales bacterium
TCGGACTGGAACGCGAATGGGCCCAAAAAGATATCGGCGTTCGAACCTTTGCCATCACGTCGCTACTTGGGATGTTGTGTGCGCTGCTTGGTCGGCAATTCGAACTGGCGGGCTTTGTTGGCGCTTTTTTGTTGGTGTTCTACATCAATCTGCGGGGAGTACTAGCCAGCCGGTCGCTCGAAATCACAACTTCGGCCGCGTTGATGGTGGTCGTCCTGCTGGGGATGCTGGCGGGCGAGGGACACACCTTCACCCCTATTGCCTGCGCGATCATGGTCACAATGCTACTGGCATGGAAAAGCGAACTGACTCGCTTTGCCGGTGGTCTGACCCCGCAGGAAATTCGCAGTGCTGTTTTGCTCGGACTGCTTGGCTTCGTGATCTACCCCGTTCTGCCCAATCGCTTCATTGACCCTTGTCAGCTATTCAACCCGCGCGAGGCGTGGATTGTCGTAATCGTGTTGGCAGGCATAGGTTTTGTTAATTATGTATTGCTTCGCGTTTACAGCAGCCAAGGCTTGTATTACGCAGCGGCTCTGGGTGGACTAGTTAACAGTACCGCCACCGTCGCTGAGTTAGCGCGCTTCGTACGTCCCGACGAGGGAGAACCAATCACGCGGGCGCTAGGGGTCATGTTATTCCCACGTATTCCAATGTTTCTCAGGAACGTCGCGGTCCTGCTGATTTTCGCCCCTGCGGCTGCGAGCACCGCCGCATGGCCACTGCTCTGCATGACAATCGCGGTCGCATCGATCGTCTGGGCCGGGGCGAAGAAGAACAAAGTTCCAGCGCATCAACTAACGTTATCTTCGCCGATTTCCTTGCGCCGCGAATCACACCGGGTTTGGCGGGAGCCGCGGCAGTGCTCGCATCGGTTTCCAGCTCGCTGGTCTGTCTGCCTATCATTTATCAACAAACACGGCACAAGATCCTAAGCCGTGCGGCCACCCTCATTTCGCTGGCAGTGGTGCTGCTCGGCTTGGGCGTCTTGATTGTGCTGCGCTGAAATCGGCTAAAAGGCCAGCTTGAGGAGGTACCGTATACTGGAACCGACCGGCCAGGAGAACGGAAGCAGAATAAGAGGTAGATGCGGATGTCGGGCGCGGTTTGCTGCGGCAAAAGGTTGGACATGAATTGGGTTGGTTTAGCAGTTTCGAAATGCTTGCGGGGAGGAAAGATGCTACTTAAAGAGACTGGTAATATCGGCCGTCAAGCCAAGCTCGTGTTGTTCGGATGCTGGCTGGGATGGTTCCTGAACTTTGCCGACAGATCCTTGTTGGCGCCCCTAATCCCACTTATCCGCGCGGAGATGAACCTTGGATATCTCGGCGTCGGCTTTCTTACCACAGCCTTCTTCGTCGGCTATTCCCTCACTCCGATTCCGGGCGGCTATTTGGCAGACAAGATAGGGCACAAGAAGGTCATTGTTCCGAGTATGATAGCTTTCGGTATAACCACCCTGTTTACCGGATTCGTACATTCTGCCCCAACCTTAGCCTGTGCTCGTTTCACGACGGGTTTGTTTGAAGGATCATTCTATTCAACCGCGGTCGGATATGTATCCTCGGTATTCTCCAAAGCGAACCGTGGCAAAGCGATGGCTTTGTATTCCACCGGTTGGACGCTCGGCAGCATGACGGGAATCTTCTTCGCGACTTTCATGGGCGCAAAGTTTGGCTGGCGCTCACCGTGGATGTTCATGCTGATTCCCACCTTGGTGGCTGCCTGGTTCTTCTGGAAATTCATTCCGAATGTCAAGCGGGAAGAGACTCCAGCCTATGCTGAATCGTTGCAAGCCGGCGGAAAGCAAAAGGGCGAGTTTAAGGATGTTTTGAAAGTTCGGAACGCGTGGATCATATTCAGTTTGCAGTTCATCGCCAACTTTGGCTATTGGTCTATTAACACCTTCACCCCTCTTTATTTCAAGGAAGTCAAAGGTTACTCCTTTGTGGCTTCCGGTTCACTGCTGGCCGTTATGCTGATCGCTGGCACGTTCGGCTCTCTCGCCTCGGGCTGGGTCTCTGACCGGCTTGGCAGGCGCGCCGGGATCTGCCTGTTCTTTTGCGCCGCCGGCCTAACCTGGTTTGGCGTGCTGCATTCGACTACGGTAGGCGTAACGTTGTTGTGGGCCGCAATTTCCGGTTTCTTCATAACCGGTTTGTATCCAACCATTCTGGCGTGGATGACGGATTGCGTACCGCCAAACTTGACCGCGGCTGCCAGTGGTTTCGGAATTATGGGGGCCGAAGTAGGCGCTTTCACAACTCCCATTGTTGCTGGATTTATAGCTAACTCAATGGGGTTGGGTGTCGCGATGTACATTTACATCGCATCCTATATTATCGGTGGCTTGGTAGTATGGGGCGGCAAGGAGATGATCGGCGGGATGTCGATGATAGGTACGCCGAGCAGGGTTGAAGTGGTGCCTTCCCGGTAATCGCAGAGGAGAGCAATATGCCACAAGGATTTCCGACAGATCCCGAAGAGCTGGCTGCTTACCAAGGGTTGCAGGCGTATCGAAAGATTGAAAGCAAGTATCTGCAATCGATTCAGAAGGCGGAATGGCTGGCCCTCGCCAAAGCGCTTTTAACCCAGGAGAAGCCGGCCACGAGCTACGCCTACACTCCTGTCAGCAGTTGGCCTTTCTGGGTAGCTCCCGGCTCGGGCGCACATCACAGGCACTTCGGCGGCCTGGCTCTTCATACCTTGCAGAACCTCGAGTATGCCGCCGCTTGGGCCGATGTCTATAACTCCCGCGGAATTGAGATAAATCGTGATCTATTGCTGGCAACGATTATCATTCATGACACGATGAAACGATTTACCTACAACTTCGACCTGGAGTTTAATTTGATCAAGGTGGAAGATCCATTCATTGCGAAGCATGAGGATCACCATTCCTGGGTTTTACGAGAAATGACCGCTCGGGCGGTGGACCGAGAATTGCTTCTTTCTGTTGCCGCTATTCATGGCATCGATGATGTAACTCTAGATCAGGGCGTCAAGGGAGTGGCGGTGGTGAATCACCATTTGCGAATTGGCAACACGGGGCTGGAATACACTTTGGATGATATTAGGCCGGAACACGTCATTGCCTTCCTGTCCGATTCTGATTGGCACTGGAGCGGCCAAGCCCAGCGTAAGACGGAGGTCTTGGCCAAGCAGCTTGCGCCGCGTTTTGGCCTCGGGGCGAATTATTTACAGGTCTATCTTGGCTCGCGGTTCAGCTACGAGCAGATTGGTCATTACATTGACCAGCGTGGCTATGATAAGGCAGCGGATTACGTCTGCGGATTGATCGAGTCGGATTACTGCCCTGAAGCGCAGTGCCGCATGGCTGCGCCGTAGGGCGCCGGTCCCCCTATAAAGCCCTGCAAGTCACTCAAAATCGCTTTTTCTTCCCATGCATACTGTTATGCCTGATTG
>JBEKOS010000598.1:0-2774 GCA_049521535.1 Terriglobales bacterium
GGTAATTGGTAAATTCAAGAAACTGGATCATCACCAACTACGAGTCTCACTTTGCTGGCGGAGCAGGGGCCGCAGCATCCGCCAAGAGTTTTCCGCTTACGTCGAAGAACTGCACGGGTCCCAGGTCTAATTTCTCGATCCCTGGTGCGATCTTGGCCTTATCTCCGACGGCGACTACGAGCATCGATTTCGGATCCAGATGCTGCCTGGCAACCCGCTGCACGTCATTCGCGCTCACGGCATCCACCCTTGCCGGAAACGTTCGATAGTAGTCCAGCGGCAGGCCATAGACGAACAATCCCCCAAACACACCAGTGACCTGCGCGTTGGATTCGAAATCGCCCGCCAAAGAACGCGTAATCGAATCCTTGGAAAGCGCCATCTCTTCTGCCGTCGGTTCGGTGGCACGCATTCGGTCAAGCTCTTTGAATGTCTGTTCAATGGCTGGTGCAGTCACGTCAGTTCGAATGGCGCTGTTGACAAAGAACGGGCCCGGTCCCCGATGGTACTGGAAGCGGGAAAACGCGCCATAAGTGTAGCCATGTTCCTCGCGCAGATTAAGGTTAACCCGGCTGGAAAACAGGCCGCCCAGAATCGAATTCATCACCTCGACCGGTGCATAGTCGGGATTGTTGCGCGCCACTCCCACTTGCCCGATGCGAACCATAGTCTGGTTTGCGCCGGGACGATCCACAATGACCACATGCCGCTTTTGTGAACCGGCACCCTCCGGAGGAGTGGAAGCCACACCATTCCCCGACCACTCACCAAAATATTTCCCGGCCAGTTCCCTTGCCGTCGCCAAGCTGACATCGCCCGCGATCACCAGTGCCGAGTCCTTTGGTGCATAACCTGCCTGATAGAACTTTTTGAGATCTTCACGCGTTGCGGCCTGTGTCGCCGATTCTGTGCCTTCCTCCAGATATGCGTACGGACTGCGGTCGCCGTAGAGATTCAGATTAAAGAACTTTGCCACCAGAATGTACGGATTCTCCTTTTGCTGCAGGAGCGCGGTCATGCGCTGTTTGCGCACCCGTTCCAAGTCTGCTTCCCGGAATGCAGGGTGCAGCGTCACATCGGACAACAGCTCCATCGCTGTATCAGCGTTCTTGCTCAAGCTGCGAATGGTCACGCTCGAACGATCGGCATTGGAATTAGTGTCCAGCGATGCGCCGATCTGGTCGACATCATCCGCCAGGCGCAACGCTGGCCGTTTTTCAGTACCCTCCTGCAACATCGACGCGGTGAATCCAGCCAGTCCGGGGCGGTCTGCAGGGTTGCGCTCACTGCCGCTCAAAACCACCATACTGGCGGAAACTGTGGGTAGACTATGCTGTTGCGAAAGCAATACCGTCAAACCGTTGCTGAGTTTGAATTGTTCCGGCATCGGCAGGTTGAGTACGAGAGCCGGACCGGGCTTGGGAGGATTCGCCCGCCAGGCTTGCTCCGGTTTGTCCGGCTCCGGCGCAGGCGCCGGCGCCTTTAATGCCGGATCGTCGCGCTTGGGAACATCGTTGATGATCTTCTTGCCCGGCATCGCATAGAGCACAACCCGCGAATTCTGCGTTAGCGCCTGCGCGGCTGTCTTGATGGCTTCTGGAGTTACCGATTCGTAGCTCTCCAAATCCTTGGGCAGGTAGCCGGGATCACCTAAATAATGGTTGTAATAATTTAACCGGTCGGCCACCCCGCCGAAACCGCCCAATCGCTCGAGCGGTTGGATGAGCCGGGTCTCAACCGTGTTTCGTGCGCCTTCAACTTCCTCACTTGTGGGTCCGTGTTTTTGCAACTCCGCTAGCTCGGCATCCACTTCCTTCTCAAGATCCTCCAGCTTGACGCCAGGTTTTGCCGTAACCACAATGGTGAACATGGAGGTGATCCCTTCGCGATCATCGTCGACGGACACTTCCTGGGCGATTTGCTTCTCGTAAACCAGCTTCTTGTACAGACGGCTGGATTTGCCGCCACCCAGAATTCGGGCGGTCAAATTGGTTTCCACGTCGCCCGGATGGAAAATCGGCGGCGCCAGCCAGCCCATATAAAGCCGGGGCAACTCAACTTCATCCGTCACCGTAAGGCGCCGTTCGGAAGTTATTGGCGGCGTCGTGACGTCGATCTTGGGAACCGGCAGCCCCGAAGGAATGGGCCCGAAGTACTTTTCAACCTGTTCCTTGATAGTCTTCGGATCGAAGTCGCCCGCGATGACCACCGTAGCATTATTGGGTTTGTAGTAAAGCTCGTGAAACTCGCGAACATCTTTAAGCTCGGCGGACTCAATATCCGCATGCGAGCCGATCACGCTGCCGTAATAGGGATGTCCCCTGGGCACCAGGTTGTGGGTTAGCTCTTCTTCTACCACGCTATAAGGCGAGCCTTCGCCCTGTCGGCGTTCATTTCGCACCACATCGCGCTGATTGGCAAGGTTGCGCGCGGTCAGGTTTTCCAGCAGCCAGCCCATGCGGTCGCTCTCCAGCCAGAGGCCGAGGCCGAGCTGGTTCGAAGGCAAGGTCTCAAAGTAGTTGGTGCGGTCGAATTCCGTGGTTCCATTGATGCCGGATGCGCCCGCGGCCTCAAGATACTTGAAATGCTCATTAGCCTTCACGTGCTTCGATCCTTGAAACATCATGTGCTCGAACAGATGGGCGAAACCGGTCAGCCCGGGGCGCTCGTTGGCCGGCCCGACGTGATACCAAACGTCCACCGCGACCAGCGGCAGCCGGTGATCCTCGCTCAAGATCACTTCCAGACCATTCGGCAGCTTGTATTTCTCATAC
>JBEKOS010000599.1:0-2774 GCA_049521535.1 Terriglobales bacterium
CGCGTCCCGCCGACGCATGGCCTCTCGCGCCGGCTGGCTTCAAAGTCGCGCTCTATGCCGGCGGCGACGCTGCTCCCATGCAGCGCGCGGACAACAATCAAGTGATGGCTCTTAGTGGCGGCACCTTCACAATGCCGCGCCTGATCCGCACCGCGCCGAACGGCGATCTCTTTCTCGCCGATTCCGGCGCCGGCACCTTGTTCGTCCTCCGTGGTGTCGAGCCCGACGGCAGGGCCGCCCAAATCGAGAAGTTCGCCACAGGGCTGGACCACCCTTTCGGCATTGCCTTCTACCCTGCCGCAGATCCTAAGTACGTCTATGTTGGCAACGCCACCACCATTCAGCGATTCCCATACCACTCCGGCGATCTCCATGCGACCGGCCCGGCCGAGACCATCGTCCCCGATATCCCGGGCTACGCGCAGCTCAGGGGCGGCGGCCACTGGACCCGCGATGTCGTATTCAGCAAAGACGGCCAGCACATGCTGGTCTCGGTTGGTTCCGGCTCCAATGTCGACGACCCCGACACCCACCCCCGCGAGTTCCACCGCGCCGACGTCCTCGAGTTCACTCCGGAAGGCAAATTCATCGAGGTCTATGCTTCCGGCATCCGCAACTGCGTCGGTGAGGCCATCAACCCGACCACCGGCCAGCTCTGGTGCTCCACAAACGAGCGCGATAACCTGGGCAATCACCTCGTCCCCGACTACGTAACCTCCGTCCGCGAAGGCGGCTTTTATGGCTGGCCCTGGTACTACATGGGTGGTCACCAGGACCCTCGTCTTCCCGAGCCATGCGCTGCCGGCACAGGGCCAAACTTGCAAGCGCCAGCGCTCACTCCCGAGCAGGCAAAGGACTGCACCCGCGTCGACCTCGCCGCCAAAGTCATCACTCCGGATGTGCTGGTGCAACCTCACATGGCTTCGCTCGAAATGGTCTTCTATCCTACCCAGAAGAAGCAGTTTCCCGCCACGTACGATGGTGATGCCTTCGCCGCCGAACACGGCTCCTGGAACCGTAAGAACCGCGCCGGATACGAAGTCATCCGCATCCCGATGCACGACGGCCACGCCGACGGCAGCTACGAAGATTTCCTCACCGGCTTCGTCGCCAAAGACGGGCAGGTCTGGGGGCGCCCGGTAGGCGTCGCTATTGCCAAAGACGGCAGCATGTTCGTCACCGACGATGGCTCCCGCAGCGTCTGGCACATCACATATACGGGCAAATAGAACCTCGCTCGAAACCCCGCGGCGATCTAGCTATCTGCCTTTGCAAAAGCAAATGTCAACCAGTCTCAAAGGCGAAGTCAGTACTGCGGTTTTCGCGAGGCAAACAACATATTAGGTTTACTGGAGCGCCTCGGCTTAAAGCCGGGTGTGGCATCTTCGGCAGTCTTGTTCACGCTTTCGTTGCTGTCAAGCCTCGGCGGCCGGTTGTATGGGAAGCGAGTTGTTCTCGCTCCGGCTAATGGAAGCCGTCCGCCCCAAGAAATCTCTGGCGTCGACGCAACAATCCTCGAACAAAATGGGGAGCAATCGGAATATCCAAGTGATGGCCTTGATCCGGACCTTTCCTCTGCTGCTTGTTGCAATTGTTGCCTCCGGCCAGGCGGACATGGGAGAGTTGCGGCTTCTCGTGACGGACCCCAGCGGATCGCCGGTGCCGGCGTCGGTCGAATTGGCTAGCGAGGTCAATCAATACAGCCGGGCCTTCGAAACCAACGCGGCGGGGCGCGCCACTGCGAGAAGACTGCCCTTCGGCCTCTATACGGTTACGGTAAGCCGCACCGGCTTCGCGGCCGCCCAACAGCTCATCGAAATTCGGTCTGCACTACCGAAGGAGTTGAAGGTCAAGCTGGCATTGGGGGCAGTTCAGACGACGGTCAACGTCACCGCTGACGAAACGCTGATCGATCCCTACGCCACCAGCAGTGCGAACCGAATCGGGAGCGACATCGTTGCCAACCGTCTGGCTGCTCAGCCGGGCCGTGGATTGGCTGAGTTGGTGAATCAGGAGCCGGGTTGGATCTTTGAAGCAAACGGCATTCTGCATCCGCGGGCCGAGGAGTACCAGGTGCAGTATGTCATCGACGGCATGCCGCTGACTGAAAACCGCTCCGCCGCTTATGTCGCGGACTTCGATCCGGGCGACGTTCAGGAGATGACTGAGATGGTGGCAGGCTTTCCGGCTGAATACGGCCGAAAAATGGGCGGAGTGATTGAAGTGCAGACTGCGCGCGACAAAAGGCCCGGGTTCCACGAGAAGGCTGTGCTCGGCGGGGGCTCCTATGACAAAACAAACGGCTATTTCGAAGCCCAGTATGGGTTTGGTTCCACCTCATTCAGCATCAGCCTTGCGGGAGCGGCGACCGATCATTTCCTGGATCCGCCGACTACCCAGAACTACACAAACCATGGAACAACGGCCGATCTCATGGCTCATTATGAATATGATATCGACAGCAACAACCGTATCGGCGCGATTGTCAGCCGCAATCAGTCGAAATTCCTGGTGCCGAACGAGGTGCCGCAAGAGCAGGCCGGTCAGCGTCAAGACCGCCAGAATTTCGAAAGCTCCGCGCAGTTTTCTTACCAGCACATCTTCTCGCCGAACGTGCTGGGCGACTTCCGCGCCATGACGCGGGACATCACAGCCGGCTTCTGGTCAAACGATTTTTCCACGCCAATGATCGCCGGGCAGGATCGCGGCTACCACGAAGAATACGTGAAAGGAACCGTGTCGGTCCATGCAGGTATCCATGAGTTCAAGTTTGG
>JBEKOS010000600.1:0-2765 GCA_049521535.1 Terriglobales bacterium
AACCGGCACGGCCAATGATGGACTGCCAACCGAGTAATTCCGCGGCGCATCGGGTTTATCTCCTAAGAATGAAACGACTTTTCCTCGTGCTTGCCATATCGGGGATGCTGCTCCTTGCAACCGGCTGCCACCGGCAGACGGCTCGTGTCGCTGTACCTCCGCCGCCTGAGACTCCCGCGCCAGCGCCCTCGAATCTGCCCGAGCCGGAAGGCGACGTGGCCTCCAGGAAGCACTCCAGGCCCATTTATGTCGAAACCGGCATGGCCAGTTGGTATGCGGCGCCTTACCAGAACCGGCGCAGTTCGAATGGCGAAGTCTACAACATGAACGCGCTTACTGCGGCGCATCGCACGTTGCCCTTGAACAGCATTGCCCGCATTACCAATGTCAGAACGGGTCGCTCGGCCGTCGTTCGCATCACCGACCGCGGGCCATTCATTACCGGCCGCATGCTGGACCTTTCGCTGGCCGCGGCGAAGCAGGTGGATGTGTGGCGTGCCGGGGTCGCTGAGGTCAGGCTGGAGGTGGTGCAGTCACCTTCCCCCATCGATCATGGCGGGAGATGGTGTGTTCAGGTGGGCGCCTTCACAGACAAGGCCGTCGCCGCCCACTTCAAGGAAAAACTGCAGCGCCGCTATCCGACTGCCAATGTCCTTCAGTTTAGTGGTCCGACCGGAGATTGGATCCGTGTTCGCGTGCCGGAAGATGACAAGCACCGCGCCGAAAGAATGCTGCGCGAAGCCTCGGCTCCCCAGGGAGCGGCCTTCCTAGTCCGATTGGACTAGTCAATTGAGTAATTGGGAAATTGAGTAATTGTGTAATTGATCGGACTACAGATTTGCGCGGGCAGTTTCAGCTGATGCTGTGAAAATTGCGGTCAACTCTCGCGCTTCTTTCATCAGTGGCTCAAGGCGGCCGGAAACAACTCCCGTTTCAGCCAAAAGCTCCAACCAAAAGACCGACTCATCCGCTTCCTTCAGCACGACGCCGATCTTTGCCTTAAATTCTGGTGGTGTTCGAGCACGGCATACGGTGCGGTAGTTCGCTGCGACTGAGGTACCGCTCCATAACAGTTGCTTTCCAAGCACCTGGGGCGCTGTCTTAGCGGGAAGAGCCTCATAAAGACGCACTATGCGAGCGGCAAATGCTTTAATGCATTCCCGCAATTGCTCGGGCTTGGAACTTGCCTCCGGCACGTCAAGTTACCCAATTTCTCAATTTCCCAATTATCCCGGTGGCCAGCGCAGGACGCGCCCTCCCAGCAAATGCAAGTGGAGGTGAAAAACCGACTGTCCGGAATTTGGTCCCACATTGTAAACCGTGCGATAGCCATCTTCAATGCCGCGCTCGCGTGCAATTTTTGCAGCAACCAGGTGCGAGTGGCCGATGATCTCCGTGTCCTCAGGCGTAGCGTTTTTGATGTCCACGATGTGGCGCTTGGGGACGATTAGCACGTGTGTGGGGGCCTGAGGATTGACATCCTCGAAGACGAAGACCTTGTCGTCCTCAAACACTTTGCGTGCCGGGATTTTGCCTGCAACGATATTGCAGAAAAGACAAGACATGGAAAATTCAGATTGAAGACTTTCGCCTTAAGATCTCTACCGGGTCAACGCCCACCAATCTGCAACCTTAAATCTGAAGTCTTGAATTATTCTACGCTTCCGTCGGTTCGGCATTGCTGATCGCCCGCGGTTGAACACTGACGGTTTCCTCCTCGTCCGGGGCGCCGTGGCGGCGCAGCAGTTGGGGAAGGTTTTGCGAGAATGCCGAACGAGGCAACACCATATCGCAGCCTGCGTCTGCCGCCTTGACCTTCAAATCGCCCTGTACGTGCGACAAAAAGCCGATGATCGTCGTCTTCTTCTTGAGTTTGGACTTCAGGCGCGTGATGGCCAGGAGTGGTTTGGCAGAGGTGTTGTTCAAGTCGAAGATGACCAGCGAAGGTTTCTGGTCGCCGTTTTGGCCGACGCGCTCGAAAATGTTCTTCTCGGTCTTTACGAACTCCACCTTGACGTTGAGCTTGCGCGCCGTCTCGGTGATCTTAGCCGCAAAGAACATGTCATCGACCACCGCGAAAATACGAGGGGCCGCGTCGTCGGTCGTCATGGGCAAGGGTTCCGGTTCCGGTTGCAGGTATCGTGAGCCCAGTTCGCCGCTGCGCTGACTTCGCCCGCGCTGGTTTCCATTGCCATGAAGTGCCGCACGGTAGCTATGGTCCATGGGCGCCGAGTAGATGCCGCCGTGGCGGTTTTGCTGGCTGCCTGATTGCTTATGTCGACCGCGTTTTCCCTGGCCGTCACTGCGGCGGCCACGTCGGCCGCGGCCTCTCCCGCCACCACCGGCGGGGGGCTGGTTAGGTCCGTTCATCATACGTCTCTCGTCAACACAGATTTGGAAAATGGCCTCGTCCAGCTCGCTGGTCATCGCCGGGCGATTCCGCCCGGGAGGCCCTGGGCCCTGTAATCTGCCGCCGGTCCTCACTACAGCGGTGGTGCTTTTTGCGCACCTTGGCCTGACTTACAAAAGTCGGCTGGAATTATCTGAACTAGTCTCTTGTCCGTTGGCTCGGAACACCGCACCGGAGCGTGCGGCCCGTGAGGAACAATTTTGATATTACCCGTGCATGCGTGCGAACGCAAGTGGCAGAGTATTCCAATGCAAGATGAGCCTGGACGGGAGGTGTGATTCCAATGCGGGATGAGCCTGAGAAGAGCGAGGCCACGATACTGGTGAATGACCATTCAGATGGCAGATGCAGATCA
>JBEKOS010000601.1:0-2754 GCA_049521535.1 Terriglobales bacterium
GCGGGAGGTGTTGCAGGCGACAGCTTATTGGCCGGGAATCCTTCTCTATTTCGCAATAGCCGTGCCCTGGTACTGGTTGGTTCAGGTGAGAACGGGAAGCTTTTTGCGTGTGTTTCTTCTGGAGCACAACCTGGAACGCTTCAGCACGGGAGTCTACCATCACACGCAGCCAATCTGGTATTTCGTGCCAGTGATGCTGGTGGCGGTCGCTCCGTGGACGGTTCTCGTTTTGGCAGGCTTTGTCGATGCGGTTCGGCGATCGAATATCCACAGCCCTGCGTCGGATGAGCCGGACTTGGATCTCCTGCTGGTGCTCTGGGCCGCTTTGCCGTTTTTCTTCTTTTCGCTCTCCCGCTCCAAGTTGCCGGGTTACATCCTGCCTTCGGTGCCCCCGAGCGCCATGATGGCCGCGATTTGGCTGCGCCGCAAGATGGCAGCCGAAGAACCACTACCTCGAATTCTGACTCTCATGCACGCGCTGCTTGCTGGCGGGATGCTATTGGTGATTTTGCTTTCGCCGACCTTGGTGCTGCATCTGCATCCCCCGCCAGCGGCAGTGACGATGGCGACTATTGCGGGAGCTTTGGTATTTAGTACTGTCTTTCTGGCGGTGCGTTATCGTGGCACTGCCATCCTGCGGTTTGTAACGCTGGTGCCGGTGTTTCTCGGACTGACATTTCTGTTGCGCATCGCGGCGCCTGTCCTTGATCAGGGACTTTCGGTGCGTCCGCTGGCGCGGGAAATTGCCGCTGTTACCCCTAAAAACACGGTGGTTGCTGCGTACAATATTCCGCGGGACGTGGAGTATGGATTGACGTTTTATTTCGACCAGCCGATCGCGCGTTATGAGAATCATAACGTGCCGGAAGGTGACCACGCGCTGCTCAGCCGTGACGCTTCAGAGCAGCAACTCGATTCGCTCGCTCCCGGCCGCAGGTTCATTCCACTCGGTGGACTTACGCACCAGGATTTGGTGTTGTATTGGGTGACGGAGAAAGCGAAGTACTAAGTCGCCGGGAACAGGTGACTAACGACTGACAACCAGCAACTGCGCTTCTGTTGTCGTTTTGTATGCCTCCCTTTTGCCAAATGGTGATCTAAGCACTAGACTGACCGCTCATGACTGCCCCTTCGTGGTCTGCAAATCCCGCTACGGAGGTCCTGGATCTCCGGCACTTCTCCTCGGCGGCATTGCGTCCGGTCCTTGAGGAGGAGATGCAGGTGTGGTCGGAGGACCTCGACTGGGATTACCGGAGCTCCGGAGAGATGATCCTTCGTTATATCGAAGGGAAAATTCTGCCCGGTTACGTCGCCGTCCGGGAAGGGCGGGTGGAAGGGTACAGTTTTTTTGTTTACGAGGGTAGTAAGGGAGTAATTGGGGACTTGTTCGTCAGCCGCGAGCTGCGCAAGCAGTCCGCGGAGGCCCGCCTGCTGGCTCACACCATCGCCACGTTGCAACGGTCGCCTGGCCTGCAGCGCATTGAAGCACAACTACTGCTATACGATACTGGTGCACTGGCACAGCCGTTCTATTCCGAAGGCTTCCGGCAATATCCCCGGGTCTTTATGGTTTCGCCGCTGAATCATGGGCCAACAGGGCGTGTACGGGCCCAGGAATTCCCGCCCGATGTCGAGGTACGCCGCTGGACCGAGCAGGACTATCACGCTGCCGCAGCCGTGATTACGGCGGCTTATTATCGGCATGTTGACGCCGAAATCAATGATCAATACCGCAGCGTAAGCGGTTCCCTGCGGTTCCTCAATAACATTGTCCGCTTTCCGGGGTGCGGCCTGTTCGATGCCGCAGCTTCTTTTGTGGCGCTGCACCGGACCACGCGTGCCATGCTCGGGCTTATCCTCTGTTCGCGGGTTAAGGAGAACGTGGGCCACGTTACCCAAGTCTGCGTGCTGCCGGAGCAGCGCGGGCGCCACTTGGGTAGTGCTTTGCTGAGACTGACGGCGGAGGAATTGCGCCGCCGCAACTTCAAGTCCTTGACCCTTACGGTCACGCAGGCCAATGCTGACGCAATCGGTTTGTACGAGCGCCTCGGCTACAGCATTAAACGAGTCTTTGACGCGTTTGTGTGGGAAAAATAAACTCCGGCGCGTGGAAATCCCGATAATGGCGTATTTCTGCACGACGTATCCGGTCCCGGCGTGAAGGTGTGGCAGCCGCGACTATCGGTCCGAATTCGTGCAAGTCTGTGCGGTTAGACCCGGTCCAGTGCCTGTTCAAAATCGGCCAGCAGGTCGCGCCAGTCTTCAATCCCCACCGATACGCGAACCAGGCCATCAACGACTCCGGCTTGATTGAATTCCTCTTCCGTGAAGCCGGAGTGAGTGGTTGTTTTCGGATGACACATCAAAGTCTCTACTCCCCCCAGGGATACCGCGTTGCGCGCAATGCGGACCGAGCGCAGGAACTCGAACGCGCCTGCCTTGCCTCCTTTTACGATCAGTGACATCATGGCGCCGGGCTGATCACATTGCGCTGCGATAATCCGCTTCTGTTCGGGGTCATCGAAAAGAGTAGGGTAGACAACGCTTTCCAGCTTGGGATGGCCGGCCAGTGCTTCGGCGATGTGCTGAGCGTTCTTGCTGGCCCGTGTCATGCGGAGCCCCACGGTAGACAGTCGTCCGTCCAGCAGCCAGCATTCGTCCGGCTGAAGGATGTTTCCAAAAAGGTTGCGCTTGCTTCGGATCGGGCGGAGAACCTCCAAATCCCTGGCAATGAGTACGCCGCCAATCATGTCG
>JBEKOS010000602.1:0-2753 GCA_049521535.1 Terriglobales bacterium
GTCTGATAGTTTGAATCTGGTTACGCTGGACTTGATGCGAGCAATGATTACATCGTCGCCAAGACCCTTCTGCGACATCTGGATAACGCGGGCATTATCCATTTCACTCTCAAGGCTTGATTGAGAATGAAGACATGGAGTTGCGAACACCAACAAACTCAAGGCCGCCAAATAAATAACCCAGTGACGATGGCTGAAACTACTCTTGCGCATACAGCTTCTCCTTACTTTTCAGAACCGCTCAATTAGCTTTGGAATAGCAACCAAATCATCTGCCAAAATCCCGCCTTCCGCAAGAGGGATCTGGTGGAAAATCACATAATTTCAGTCTTTTCTTTCAATTAGACGCAAAAAAGCGAAGGGGCCACGGTTTCGGAACCGTGGCCGCTCTGTCCCTGCGTGCCGGGTAGGCGGTGTGGCGTTACTGGGCGACGGATTTCACCCTGTCGCCGGTCTGGAAGCCGGAGCCGGAGACGGCCGCACAGACCGAGGAGTCGTCGTCTACGTCGGTGGCTTTGATGATCCCGATGGAGGTAGTTAGGCGGCGGATGACGTTGCCGGTGGCGGGGTCCTTGATCTCCTTGGTGACGCGCACGACTTCAAGCTGGTCGCCTACGTTGACGCCGGCCTTTTTGCCCACGTTGAGGACGATCTGCCCGCCATCGACGGCGGCCACCAGGCCATCGACGGTGACGGTGCGGACGGCGACTTTGGGGGCGTCGGCCACCACATCGGTGGTGAGCTTGTCGACGGCCATCTTGGTGGCCTCGCCAATGATGGTCTCCTGGAAGTTGCTGGAGCCGAAGTCGACGTTGCCGTTGCCCCAGCCGTGCCAGTTGCCGCCGCCGCCGAGCAGCGATGTGGAGGAGCGGGAGGAGGTGCCGGCGCCCTCGGCCACGGCCATAATCTCGCCGGTGTCGACGTTGACGATGCGGGCGGTGATGCCGACATTGGCGTTGGACTTGGAATGGCCGACGCCGCCCACGCCGAAGCCTCCCCAGTTGCCGCCGCCTCCGCCCACGTTGGTCTTTTTGGTTTCATTGCCGAACTGAGTGATGCTGCCGACGATTATGGCGTCCACGCCCAGCAACTTTCCCAGCTTGGCGGCGCTGGTGGGGTCGGCGCGCTGGGAGTTGGAGAAGTTCTGCTCGGCCATGATCTTGTCCAGGGCCTTGCGCTCGATGATGGAGAAGGTGCCGTCCTTGACCAGGCCGGTGACCAGCAGGTCGGTAATGCCTTTGCCCACATCCACATTGCTGCCGAACATGGCGGAAGAGGAACTCATCACGGTGGCGTAGTCGAAGTCCAGCACGGCGATGCGGGGCTTGCGCTTGGAAGCAGCCTGGGCATTGGCCGGCTGGGACAGGGCAGCGGCCGCGATGCCGAGGAGGATCGCGAGGATTGGGAGGGACCTTCTGGAGTTCATGGGTCGTCCTTGGGGGTAGGATTCAGTTCAATTCAGGGTCCACCGATGGATTCGGTGCTGTCAAGATAAATCTGCGCCGGATGATTACGGAGGACGGCCGCGGCGGTTTGCTCCGGCGGCGGGGGTGTGCTAACCTTGATTTCTGTGCCGATGCGTGTGCGGGGTGGGAGTGTGTCCGTGCGCGATGCCGGGACGAGTGATTTGGGTTTCCGGGCTGGTTCCCCGGTGGTTAAGGGCTGGCGTAGCTCAGCTGGTAGAGCATCTGATTTGTAATCAGAGGGTCGGGGGTTCAAATCCCTTCGCCAGCTCCACTTCAAGGAACCGGGAAACGGCGCCTGATAGGGTAAGAATTGGCCGGCGCGGGCCTTATTTTTGAGCGCCGGACCTGTCCTCCGCGGCGATCCCACTGACGTGCCATGCTCCGATGCGCCGGAGATTCTCCGGACGGGGCCTGATGCGCTGAATGAGACGCATTGAGCACGGCGTGGGAGCGGTTTTGCGGGGGTGCAGGAAGGGTTGAGCGGGGTCCCCGGCGACAGGTCTTCGTCGCTGGGGTGCATGGGCACAGGTGGCCGAGCGGTTAATGGCAGCAGACTGTAAATCTGCCGCTCCTTGGAGCTACGGAGGTTCGAATCCTCCCCTGTGCACCACGGATTGAGGAACTGGAATGCGCGGATGGCGGCAACCAGGAGCGAATCTTGAGCTTGCCGCAGAGAAGCGCAGGGTAGAGGAGCTTCACAGTACGGATTCGGATCTGGAACGGAAGTACTGGTTGGCTCTGGCGCTGTATGTGGTTTTGGCTTTTCTGGCCTGGTTCACGATGGGCGAGGGAAAGGTTCTCGTCGCGGGCAGGCTGGTGGAGTTGAGGCTGGTTCCGCTGGTGATTATCAGCGGGATGGCTTTGAAAACGGTTTTGGCCCGCCATGCGGACAAGATTCGCCGCGACGGGGAGAAAGACAGCTTTTAGCATTTAGCTATCGGCTTTCAGCTTTTGCAGTGGCGGATCGAGCCGGTTCGGTCAGCGCCCACGGAATGGAACTGAAAGCCGGGAGCTAGAGGCTACGGTTTGAGGGCTGATGTAGCTCAGTTGGTAGAGCACTCCCTTGGTAAGGGAGAGGTCACCAGTTCAATCCTGGTCATCAGCTCCAGAAGTTTGAAAGGCAGTTCGTAGTTCTCAGTTCATAGTTCTCAGTTTTCGGCGAGGCGCTCGACGAGAAATGGGCTGCTGGTTACGGAAAGATCGCAGCTGTGAACTATGAACTGGGAACTTTTTGCGGGAGTAACTCAGTGGTAGAGTCACAGCCTTCCAAGCTGTTGGTCGCGGGTT
>JBEKOS010000603.1:0-2726 GCA_049521535.1 Terriglobales bacterium
ATCGCTGAAGTCCTGGAAATCATCGAGGCCCAGTACGGACAGATTCCCTTTGCGGTAGTCTCGGGAAGCCGTCGAGACTCGGTGGTTGGTTCCCTGTCGGTCCTCCATCTGCTCGAAAAATTCGATGTCATCGTGTCGGCGGAAGACTACAAAAACGCTAAACCTGCACCCGATCCATTCCTCATTGCCGCCGAAAAACTCGGCGTAGCTGCGAAAGATTGTCTGGTCTTTGAAGACACTGCCTTGGGCATTCAGTCTGCAACTGCTGCTGGAATGGCTTCCGTGATGGTCCCGTTTATTATGCACAGAAACTGAGGAACCGGAGGCCGCCGCGGAACGTAGGTGAATTACATGCCCGCCAACAGAAATGAAATGCAATCGCAAGAAAAGGCGCAAAGCAATCTACAATTCGACGGCGAACCGCGAGTGCAATGGCTTCCCTTGCTGACAATCGCCGCCGCGATGACGCTCCTCCACATGCTCACAAACGGCCGTTACGGCTTCCACCGCGATGAGCTTCAATTCCTCAGCGACGCCCGCCATCTCGACTGGGGATTTGTCTCCTATCCGCCGTTGACACCGTTTGTTGAGCGCGTCAGCCTCGACCTCTTCGGCCTATCCATGGTCGGCTTGCGGCTCTTCTCCGTAATCGCGCAAGCAACAGCGATTGTCGTCACCGGCCTCATGGCCAGGGAGCTTGGCGGCGGCCGTCTCGCACAAGTCACGGCAGCTCTGGCCGTCGCGCTGTCGCCGCTTCCCATATTCGAAGGAACCGAATTTCAATACACAACATTCGATTATCTGTGGTGGGTGCTGATCGCGTACTTCACCGTCCTCCTGCTAAAGACCGAGAACCCGCGCTGGTGGCTGGCGATCGGCGCTGCCATTGGTTTCGGCCTTGAGACAAAGTACGCAATCCTGTTTTATATCGCCGGACTTCTGGC
Organism: Terriglobales bacterium; assembly: GCA_049521535.1. Taxonomy (GTDB): domain Bacteria; phylum Acidobacteriota; class Terriglobia; order Terriglobales; family Acidobacteriaceae; genus CAZUCM01. Next base: position 945 of record JBEKOS010000603.1, read on the forward strand.
AGGTCTCGCGTTCACGGGTGCGCGCCGATTTGTTCTCACCGGCTGGTTCTGGGCCGGCGTCGCCCTCGCGCTCCTTATCTTTCTACCTAACTTCATCTGGCTTATCCGCCACGATTTCATCTCTTACACCTTCCTCCTTCACATTCATGTCCGCGACGTGGGCGAAGGCCGCGCCGAGGGCTTTTTGCTCGGTCAGTTTTTGATCTGCGCCAACCTGTACGCTGCCCCGCTCTGGCTCGCCGGCCTGATTGCATTCCTGCGCAATAGCCGATACCGCATGCTTGCCTGGATGTACCTGGTCCCGCTGGCAATCCTCTTCTTTTCCAAGGGGCGGCACTACTACATGGCCGCAGCTTATCCCATGCTCATTGCCATGGGCGCGGCGCGGGGTGAACGCTGGGTCAATTCCCTTCCCGCGTGGGGCCGGCGAACAGTCGAAGTCGTGTTCTTCCAGGGCCTGCTCATCACTGGAGCCTATGCGTGCGCGGTCGTTGTGCCGTTGGCGTCGAGCGGGCCGCTCCGCGATTTCGCAATGCGACACCAAGGCGATCTCCGCGAAGAGATCGGCTGGAACGAGCTGGTCAAGACCGTTGCCGGTATCCGCGATTCCCTGCCCTCAAATCAGAGTGAAAACTTCGGCATACTTGTCGGCAACTACGGCGAGCAAGGCGCGATTGAAATCCTCGGCACGCCCTACCACCTGCCACCACTCATAAGCATGACCAATTCGGCCTGGCTGCGCGGCTATCCCACGCCACCGCCAACCACGCTGATAGTGATCGGATTCTCGCAAAAGCAAGCCGACAACGCCTTCACCGGCTGCACGCTGGCCGGACATAACGGAAATTCCGAGGGAATTAAAAACGAGGAGAGCCAGTTCCACCCCGACATTTTCGTCTGCGGCAGCCCGCGTCTGCCCTGGCCGGAGTTCTGGAAGAAATACCAGTCCTTCGGGTAGACAAACTCGACGGTGAGCAAGACAATCCAGGTGCTACACTGCGAGTCGGGGTTTTCGGAGGGAGCAGGGGTTTCAACCCCCTGAAAGAGTGCGAAATAAGATGGTTTTTAGGCACGGACCCTTGTCACTTTTCTCACCAAGACCCAAGGTACAACTGTAGTACTGGAACACCAAGTTGCAAGCGCCGCCAGCGCTATACTGCTTCTCACTTGAGCAATTCACCGGAGCGAATCTTGAAGCGGATCAATTGGGCAGCCTTCGCGCTTTGCGCATTCTTGCTAGCCCTCCCGGCCTTGGCCGAACAGAATGTTACAAAAACCAGCTTCTATTACGTCGCGGAGTCGAGAACCTTCTATTCCTTCATCCCAGCCATAGACGCCCCGTTGCCCGTGGTCGTTCTCTTGCATGGCTCCGGACGAAATGGCGAGATCATGGCTGACCTCTGGAAAGACATCGCGGCTCGGCAGCAATTCATTGTTGCCGCGCCCGATGCGGACGATTCTGCCGCCTGGGACATCAAAATGGATCCGCCGAGCTTCCTCCACGCTGTCGTTGATCAGGTCGCATCCATACACCCCATCGATCGGAATCGCATTTATTTGTTTGGTCATTCCGCGGGCGCTGAGTATGCCCTTCTTCCGGCCATTCTCGACTCTCATTACTTCGCGGCGATAGCGCTGCACGCCGGCGCGTTGCAGCCCGGATATTCCAAACTGTTCGCCTACGCCGGCCGTCGAATGCCCATCGCTATTTGGGTTGGAGACCACGACCCGCTCTTCCCGCTCGACAGCGTAACGGCTACGAAAAAGGAATTCGAGGCCAAT
>JBEKOS010000604.1:0-2722 GCA_049521535.1 Terriglobales bacterium
TTTTCATCCACAGTGGTGCGGCGCAGTCGTGCGACGCCTTCACGAAAAGAGATGACGCGGGGCCGTTCTACGGTGCGTCGTGGTTCCTCGGGGTAAGCGATTTCATGAAAGGAAACGATTAGTTTTGGAAATAATCGACGACAAAGGCAAGGCCGTTCCCATAACTGTCCTCACCGGCTTTCTCGGGGCAGGGAAGACGACGCTGCTCAATCGTATTCTGACCGGAAACCATGGCCTGCGCGTCGGGGTGCTGGTGAACGATTTTGGCTCGATCAATATCGATGCCGAACTCGTAGTAGGGGTGGAAGGCAATATGATCAGCCTGTCCAATGGCTGCGTCTGCTGCCAGATTCGCGATGACCTCATCGAATCGGTCGTGGCCTTGCTGGCACGTCCGGAAACCGTCGAATACATCCTGCTGGAAGCCAGCGGTGTCGCCGATCCCGCGGGGATTTTTGTGACCTTCAACGATGCCAATCTCCGGGACCGGATCAGGCTCGACAGCGTCACTTGCGTGCTGGATGCCGAGCAGGTCTTTGCGCATCCCGAGTATCCGCCGCTGATGGACCTCAAACTCCGCCAGGTCGGGTTTGCCGACATGCTGATTCTGAATAAGGTGGAACTTGCCGGACCCGGCCAGGTCGAAGAGGTCAAGGCCTGGCTCGACGACCATTTCAACCGCCTGCGCATCGTTGAGACCAACTTCTGTGAAGTGCCTTATGAGATTCTCCTGGGTGTAGGTCGTTTTGATCCCGCTCGGGCCGGCCTCAATTCTCACGCCGCTGGTCGTGGCTGCACTGAGGCCGAATGCCATGATGAAGGGCATGTGCACGATCACTCAAAGGTATTCAGCACCTGGAGCTACCAGACGGAGCAACCGCTCGCGCTTGAAGCCCTGCGGGAGTCCTTGCGTAAACTGCCGGGTACGGTTTATCGCGCCAAGGGGGTCATCCACAGTTCCGATGCACCGCAGCGACGTGCGGTGCTCCAGGTTGTCGGCAGGCGCGTAGACATTTCATTGCAGGATGAGTGGGGCGCACGAACGCCGCGTACCCAGATCGTGGCCATTGGCGCAGCCGGTACCATCGACGAAGTCTCATTGGAAAAGGCCTTCGAATCTTGCATCTCGGTCGCTGAGCGTTGATTGGTGCCCAAAGTTCATTGTGCGCTTTTCCTCTGTGTCCTCCGCGTCCTTTGCGGTGAATACAGCTCAATTCGCAAGCCTAGTAACTTTGACAGTGGTCACCCGCATCGCGACTTTGTAGAATTAAGCGTCGGCAGTCTCACAGAAACGATTGCAGGCGATTCCTGGTCTCGAAAAAGCACTACGGATGCAGCATAAGATACCAACACGGCGAGAGAACAATTCGGCGCATCCGGCAGGCAAGCGCTCGTTGCCAATTGTGATCGGCTTGGTTGCGGTTTCTGTGCTGGCGATGTTCTTCGTGTTTCGTTCGCGGCTTTTTTCGCCTGCCAACAAGGTGCAGGCCAGCCAGCCAACAGCGCCGCCGACATCACCGCTCGAAATCGTGTCCGTACAAGATGTTCCCGCGGCTGAGAACTCTGCTTTCGGTCCCACGATTCCAAACTCCGCACCAGCGCCCACGCCGTCGCCCAAAGGCATGGTCTGGATTCCCGGTGGGGAATTCTCCATGGGCGCATTGGATCCTCCGGCCAGCGGCGAGCCGGCGATGCATGCGGCCGCTGATGCGCGCCCCATCCATCGCGTTTACGTTGGTCCTTTCTGGATGGACAAGACCGACGTGACCAACGAAGAATTTGCCCGCTTCGTCAAGGCGACCGGCTACGTGACCGTGGCGGAGCGCAGGCCTACGGAAAAGGACTTTCCCGGAGCCCCGCCGGAAAAACTGGTCGCGGGAGCCGTGGTTTTTTCGCCGCCCGATCATCCGGTGGCGCTCGATGATTTCTTCCAGTGGTGGACGTACGTAAAAGGCGCTAACTGGCGCCATCCCGCCGGTCCCGACAGCAATATCAAGGGCAAGGAGAAATACCCGGTCGTGGAAGTGGCATACGAAGACGCACTCGCCTTTGCAAAATGGGCCGGCAAGCGCCTGCCCACCGAGGCGGAGTGGGAGTTTGCGGCCCGCGGCGGTCTTGCAGGAAAGAAATATCCGTGGGGCGACGAGTTCCAGCCGGGCGGAAAGTGGATGGCTAACACCCACCAGGGTCATTTCCCCAACACCGATACCGGCGACGACGGGTACGTGGGGATTGCGCCGGTCGCGCAGTATCCGCCGAATGCCTACGGCCTGTACGATATGGCAGGGAACGTTTGGCAGTGGACCACCGACTGGTACCGGCCGGACTACTATAAGCAATTGGCAGCCGCCGGCGGCGTGACGAAAAACCCGCAGGGGCCGGATGCGGCCTACGATACCTCGGAGCCGACCGAGAAGAAAAAGGTTCACCGCGGCGGTTCGTTTTTGTGCACCGATCAGTATTGTTCGCGGTACGTTGTGGGCACCCGGGGCAAAGGCGAAGTTAGTACGGGCACCAATCACCTCGGCTTTCGCTGTGTAAAACCAGGATAGAAATGGGTTGAGCTGGCTACGAAACAATTTCAGGCGAGAAGGAGAGACATGAATAAGGGAACGAAAGTTTTGTTGGCAATGTTGGTTTTCCTGGTTGCGGCTGTGGCCACAGGCTACGCCCAGGACCCGGATTTCGACAATCACAAATTTGAAGTGCAGGGAAACTGGTG
>JBEKOS010000605.1:0-4257 GCA_049521535.1 Terriglobales bacterium
AGCGCTGAGAAATCCACTTCATGCCAGTTCCTGCGGTCGCTGCCGTGGCGCACTTCTCCGGCCTTTAGGACTTGTTCGACGGTACCGAGCAGGCGATCCGTGTCGTCGAGCATGATGCGATAGAACTCGTGGCGCTTTGCTTCCTCCAACGGCCGCCGCTCCAGAGTCTGCAAATATAGGCGGATGGAAGCGATGGGCGTCTTCAGTTCGTGCGTAACGGCATTCAGAAAACTGTCCTGCTGCTCATTGCGATGAATTTCGCGCACCAGGTAGACGGTGTTGACCACCAATCCGGCAATCAACAGGCCAAAAAGAATGATGCCCAGGACCAGATTCGCGGCGATGCGCCAGTTCAGGATTACCCAGGTGACGTTGAGCGAAACCGCCAGAGCGACCATGCAAACGCCCAGCGTGATGAAGAACCAGATTTTCTTGGCGCGACTGACGATGATGCGCATGGCGATACCGCCAGACTAACAGCCGCGCAAGACCAGTCGCCAGTCGCCGGTCGGCAGCCGCCCATTCCGCCCAAAAACACTAACCGCGGATTCAGACTGGTTTGGACGGATCAACGCGGAGCTCAACAAGCTCTCTTTGAATCCGTTTGTATCTGTCTAAATCCGCGGTTAGCTCTGCTTTTCGGCAGAACAAAATTAATCGCCAACTGCTTGAGATGCTACTTCAGGGAGTACGATCTGCGCTTTTTCAGTTGCAAATCTGGGAGCCTTGATGTCCCAGGCGAGTCCGAGCATTCGCAACGCTGAAATGCCATACCAGTTGAAGTCGATTTCGTACCAAGTAAGACCGTGCCGGGCGGACTGCGGATGGGCGTGATGGTTGTTGTGCCAGCCTTCGCCAAACGTCAGCAGGGCAACCCAGAAACTGTTGCGCGAAGTGTCGGTGGTGATGAAACGCCGCGAACCCCACATATGGGTGGCAGAGTTCACCAGCCAGGTCATGTGCAGGCCAAAAACGGTGCGGAAGAAGACGCCCCACATCAGGCACGGCCACCCGCCAATAGCGAGGATCGACAAGCCTACGACCACTTGCGGCATCCAGTGCCACTGGCTGATCCAGACGTGGAACTTGTCTTTGCGCAGGTCAGGAACGTAGGGCAGCAGGGCATCGGCGTTGTTATGCAACACGCGGCCGGTGACAATCCAGCCCATGTGCGCCCAAAAGCCGCCATCACGGGGCGAATGCGGGTCCCCTTCCTGGTCGGAGTTCTGATGATGAACGCGGTGCGTCGCCACCCAGAAGATGGGCCCGCCTTCCAAAGCCAGCGTGGCGCATACCGTCATGAAATACTCCATCCACTTCGGAGTCTTATAACCGCGATGGGTAAGCAGGCGGTGATAGCACATGCCGATGCCGACACCAGCAGAAATAATCCACAACACGGACGCCAAAGCAAAAGCCTTCCAGGTGAAAAAAAAGAGAGCTGCGATCGCTCCGATATGGAAGAGAATCATGATGACTAACGTGATGGGATTGATGGGTTCGGTAAATGTCCGGTCGTGCTCAAGAATGCGCATGGTAGACGGCTCCTTATGGCCTCAATTCGAGCCTGGCTCTGAATTACTGCGTGGACCAATACGAATGATGGGCTTTGCGGCGATCAGCAGCGAGCAGATCTTAATTCAACCGTCAGGTCTTGATTGCATGCAGGGAATCAAACTTGTAGAGTTTTCAGAGCGGCTTGTTTTTGTCCGGCATCCGCAATTTAATCACGTGACGCCCGGTTCTCTTGCTTACTGGTTCGTGGGCCGAACGACGATTGCGCATAAAACTTCATGGGCGGTTAGCTCAGTTGGTTAGAGCGCCTCGCTTACACCGAGGAGGTCGCAGGTTCGAGTCCTGCACCGCCCACCACCCCTCCGTCATCCTAAATCCGGTATCTTGGCAAAGAATTTGACGAAAAAGCCTCAAATCGTGTAGCATTTGTAGGACATTCGTGGTGTGACCGTGCTGCGACCATCAGACAGTTTCTGTTGGCCTCTTGGCAGGGCGGAAGCAACTTTCGATGCTTGGCGGAACGATTCATTTCTGTGCGCGGGGCGCTTCCTGTTTAACTCATTGTTGATACGGAGGTCGCGCAATGTGGGTGTCTGAATTCCTGGAAGTAACCGCGACTAAAGTGCGGCGAAGGGGAATGGCCTGAAGCGTGCATGAAGAGTACGATGAATAAGTGTCGGGAGGCAAGTATGCACTCGGGAAAGCGATGTTTGAGGCGCACAAAATCGATGAGGGGCCAAACCGTATTGGAGTTTGCCCTGATAGCGCCTTTGTTCTTTCTCTTGGTTTGCGCAGTACTCGATTTTGGAAGGCTGTTTTACGTCCAAATGACGCTGCAAAATGCGATCCGGCAAGCAGGCCGATACGCCAGCACCGGGCAGCACCTTGCCAACGCGGCCGCCCCGGGTGGATATGACACGCGGATACAGTCAATCACAGCGATCGCGCAGCAGCAGGCGCCGAACCTGAACGTAAGCGGGATAACTATCACCAGCAATCTAGGCGCCAATAACGCGGGGGGCCCAGGGGGCACGGTGACGATTCAACTCATCAGCACGCAGGGATTGATTACCCCTCTTTCCCCACTGCTGAAGCTGCTGCCCGGCTTCAAGGGTTTCAACGACAGCTATACATTTACGCTTAACAGCACCTTCCAGAATGAACTATTTCCAAATTGCAATCCGGTGACGGCTGGGTGCACTACTGGAACAACGTAGCGGGGAGGTGCAACTTTGCGAGGAATCAGATATGACGAGTAATCACAGAAGAATCAGGAGCGAATCAGGGCAGGCCGTAATTGAGTTTGCCACCGTAGTTTTGCTGATGACAATACTGATTTTTGGGCTGGTCGATTACAGCCGCGCCATTTATGATTCCGAAGTCATTACAAATCTCACGCGCGAAGGTTCAAATCTCGCTTCGCGCGGGACCGACATGCCTGCCGCTGCAACCGACATCATTAGCCAATCAGACCTTCCCAACATGACGACGCAGGGGGAAGTGATCATAACGTCGGTTCAGAACATAGGTGGCACCTACACAATTACCAACCAGGCAATTGCAGGCAGTTATCCTGGCCCGAGCAAAGTTGGCTCCAAGATCGGTGGAGCAGCCACGTTGCCCCCGGCGGCGAAAAGCATACCCCTCGCGGGACAGACAATATACGTGACAGAAGTCTATTACGGCTACACCGCGATCACGCCAATCGGGTCGTTGATGAAGCTCATGGGCGGCCCGACGAATTTGCCGGCGGCACTTTACGATATCGCATACTTCTGAACTCGAGGTTGCAATGAACCATACTCGACGGCGGAAAAATACAAAACGTCAACAAGGTCAGACGCTCCCGCTGATGGCGGTCATGATCCTGGTATTGATCCTGATGGTTGGAATGGCGGTCGATATGGGCTTTGCCATGGTCACCAAGGCGGCGTTATCCAAGGCCTGTGACGCAGCCGCCCTGGCGGCGATTCGCAACTACCCGTTGGGCACGTCCACTGCCCAGACCATCGCGGCCAATTCTTTCACTGCGAATTACAACCAGCCTGCCCGTTCGGCAGCGCCTGTAGTTACGATGGGCTGGAGCAGCGATGCGGCCAACAACACATACTTTAGCGTTTCGGCGTCGGCTCAGATTAACACCTTTTTCATTAAGGTTCTGCCACAGTGGGCTACTATGACCATCAGTGCCAACGCACAAACGGTAAGAGCGCATGTGGTGATGGGGCTGGCGTTAGATCGGTCAGGTTCCATGAACCTTAATGGTGGTGCAGCCGCACTTCCGGGCGCTGTTACGGATTTCGTCGGATTTTTCGATAACACGCTGGACCAAGTCGAAGAGGCTAGCTTCTCAAGCGGCGCTCATGAAGATGTTCCTATGGGGCACAATTTCCAGACCCCAATTATTAACTCGGTTAACAGCATGGTTTTCGGCGGCGGTACGTGGTCCCACGGGGGGTTGCTGGACACCCACAATGCGATTAATTCCGTCACTATACCGGCGGGCCAGAACACCGCGAAGGTAGTGGTATTCTTCACGGATGGCCGCGCTAACATGAATCAGGACGGAATACTCTGTCCGGGTTTCACGGTATACAATTCTGGTGGATGCTCACCCGCCGAGCGCGGCGCCCCGTATAATTGCACCGCAGTTTATTTCTGGATAGGGCCCAGTCCACCTACTGCAAATTGTACCGATACCCCTTCCACCACCTCGAGCCTCCTGGGCTGCGGTTGGGTTGG
>JBEKOS010000606.1:0-2715 GCA_049521535.1 Terriglobales bacterium
CTGGCCGCCGCCATTTGCCTGCCCCAACGAAAGACTCGCCCGCGAATCACCGAAGAGAAAAATCCAATTGCCACCAGGGCTCCCGCGGTGCCCAGTCCAAAGGCCAGCATGGTCAGCGCCCCGCCGAGGACCGAGCCGGCGGACATGGCTTTCAGAAGCGCCGCATAGACCAGGCCACACGGCAGGAAGCCCAGGGTCAGGCCCAGAAGGAACCGCCGGCCGGCGCCGGGTGAGGACAGCAGCGCGCCCAACGGCCTGAGAAACGTCGCCGGGATTCTGAATAACCTGCTTTCAAGAAACGCCGCGGGCACCAGGCCCAGCATAAAGACGCCGGCAACGATCATCAGGATTCCGGATACGAGCGCAAGCGTCGCGCCCACTCCCGCCAGTCGTCCCAGGAAGCTCAGAGTATGGCCGAGAAGCCCGGCGACGGCGCCCAGCGCCGAATAGGTAACGATCCGCCCGGCGTTATAGGCGAGATGACTCGCCAGCAGAGGAGAGAATCGAAAGCCTGACCGGATTGCCGACTTCAGCGACTGGTTGATCGCAATGCTGTAGGAAAGCACGATCGGGCCGCACATCTGCGCGCAATGCAAACTACTGACGAGTCCGAGGGCAAACAGCACCCCGAACTCGAGGCCGGTCACGACGTCCCCTGCGGCGCGGCGGCGGGAACGCCGCCGCTGTACAGAATTTTGCCATTCCGCACCGGCACGGTCACGCACTCGCGATAAAACTCGAACTTCTTCATAACCACCGCGTGGGTGGGGCACCGCGACGCGCAGAGGCCGCAACGAATACACGTGGTTTCGTCTTTCAGCATCACGCCGCCCAGAGCGTCGAGTTCCTGCGGGTCCATTTTGCGAAGCTCTTCGCGGCTGACCCCGAGGGACTCCGCCACCATTTCCTGCCAGCGCTCTTCCTGACAGAGCTGGCTCAAACCCACGAGCCTGATGATGCTCTGCGGACAAACGTCGATACAGCCGTTGCAGGCGATGCAGGTCGAGGTATCGAAAACCGTGTTGATGTTGCAGCGCAGGCAGCGCGACGCCTGGCGGTGCGCGTCCAGCACAGGAAAGTTCTCTTCAATGATTTCCAGCGAGGCCGAGCGCTGGGCAGCGTCGAGCACGGGAGGATTGGCGCGCGGCAGGCGCTCCCAGCCCTCGGCCATGGTGTAAACCGCCGGCGCCCACCGGCTGCGCACTGCGATATCGGTGCGCGTGCCGCGCAGGAAATCATGCATGGAGCGGGCGGCAATCTGCGCGGAAGCGACCGCGTCAATGAAAAGCCTGGGCCCGTGAGCGATGTCGCCACAGGCAAAAACGTCGGGCGCAGTAGTCTGGTAGGTCTCGCGATTCACTTTGATCAGGCCGCGCTCGCTCTCCACGCCGTCTTCCGGCTTCAGGAAGGAAAGATCAGAAGACTGGCCAATGGCGAAGATGACGGTATCCGCCGGAATGTCTTCGACGTCAGCTTCATCAAAACTGGGGTTGAAACGGCCGGAGGAGTCAAACACCGAGGTGCAGCGAACCGTCCGCAGGCCGGTTACGGTGCCATTGTCGCCAAGCACGGCCTTAGGTCCGCGCGAGCTGTGCAGCTTGAGTCCTTCTTCCTCGCCCTCGATCACCTCGACCTGATCGGCCGGCATTTCGTCGCGCCGTTCCAGGCAGACCACATGAACTTCCTTGTCGCTGCTCATGCGCAGCGCTGAGCGCGCGACATCGTATGCCACCTGTTCGCCGCGTTCCATGTCGGCCATGGCCTCGCTGTGGGTGATCGCGCCGGCGGGACGCACGGCGGACCGGGCAACATCATAGGCAACGTTCCCGCCGCCGATGACCACGATGCGGCGACCCAGGGGCAAAGGCTGACCCTCATTAAATGCCCGCAGGAAATCCATGCCGTCATAAACCATCGAGCGCTCGGCGCCTGGCAACGACAACTTACGTCCTTTGGGAAGACCGATTCCCAGGAAGATGGCCTTGTAGCCGTCCCTCCGGAGATCGGCAATGGTGAAGTCACGCCCGAGGCGCACGTTGCACTTGAGTTCAACGCCAAGCGAGAGTATGGCCTGAATTTCCTTCCGCACCAGATCGCGGGGGAGGCGGAAGACGGGGACGCCAACCATCAGCATTCCGCCCGGTTCCGAATTCGCCTCGAATACCGTGACCTTGTAGCCAATCTGCGTGAGGTCGTGTGCAACCGTGAGTCCGCTGACGCCGCCGCCGATCACGGCTACTTTTTCATAGTCGCCGCGATTGGAAGGCAACATGCGCTGGTCGCACGCCTCGTGGTAGAGGCGGAAGTCACCGGTTTCCGGGCCGAATTGGCTGGTGACGAACCGCTTAAGGGGGCGGATCGAGACGGGTGCGTCCACATCGCTGCGGCGGCAGTTCACCTCGCAAGGCGCCCCGCAGACCCGGCCACAGATTGAAGCAAATGGATTGGTCGCACGGGCAATACGATAGGCGTCTTCGTAGCGGCCTTCGCCGATCGCCGTCACATAGCCGCAAGCATTGGTGTGCACGGGGCAGGCGTGCTGGCACTTGACCATCCTGATCCAGTAGTCCGCCCCTTCGATCGCCTCAAATTCGGCCCAGTTATTCATTTTTCGCCGTCTTCGTGAAATTTCCTGAAAGCAAATGCAACCACAATGATCGCGAAAATGGCCACCATCGCAATCACCAGATACATAAACGCGGGCGAGTATTGGGT
>JBEKOS010000607.1:0-5017 GCA_049521535.1 Terriglobales bacterium
CAGCCGAACGGGGCGGGTCCGAATCCCGCTTCAGCCGCTGCAAATCCGCCCGCATGTCCGCTGCGTGCTGGTAACGCAGCTCTCGATCTTTCTCCAGCGCGCGTTCGATGATGCCTTCCATCTCGGCTGGCACACTCGCATTGATCTGTGAAGGCGGCCGCGGATTCGTGGTCAGGATCTGCGAGCAAATCACGCCCGAGCTTTCGCCCTGGAACGGTACTTTACCCGTAGCCATCTCATAGAGCACCACGCCGAAAGAGAACAGGTCGGTGCGCGCATCCAACTCCTTAGAACGCACTTGCTCCGGCGACATGTAGGGCACGGTGCCCAGCATGGCCCCCGGAATGGATAGAAGCTCGTCACTGAGCGTAGTTGTCTCGGTGGAAGCTGCGCCTGCTGCTTGCAGCGCTTGCTGTGCGAAACTTACCTTCGCCAAGCCGAAGTCGAGAATCTTGGCGTGTCCACGTTTACTTACGAAAATATTGGCGGGCTTGATGTCGCGATGAACGATGCCTGCCTCGTGGGCAGCGTCCAGCGCATCTGCGACATCAATCGCCAGTGTCAGCAGCAGTTCCAATTCCAGTGGACGGCCCGCTATGCGATACTTCAGCGTCATTCCGTCGAGGAATTCCATCGCAATGAACGCACGACCGCCCTCCTGGTCAATGTCGTAAATCGTGCAGATGTTGGGATGGTTCAGCGCAGAGGCGGCGCGAGCTTCGCGCCGGAAGCGCTCTAGCGCCTGCTGGTCGTGAGCTAAATCGTCGGGTAGGAACTTGAGAGCGACGAAGCGGCCCAGGTGGGCGTCCTCGGCCTTGTAGACCACGCCCATCCCACCGTCGCCAAGCTTACTGACGATGCGGTAGTGCGAGACCGTGGTGTCAATCATGGCTTACCGATGTTGTAAAGAATGCCTGATGATAGGGCGGACCGCGAATGGCAGTCAATGTATTCTAGGCTCGCCAGCTACAGAGGGAGAAGACGTACCCTAAAGCTGAGGCTAAAACGAATTTCCCGATAAACGCGCGTCACGACCGCTGTTCGTTGACAGCTTGCTTCGCTTTCGGGATCACAACCTGTTTGCCTACTTCAGGGGGATTGATCGAGATTCCATGCTTAAGTTGCAGAAACCCAATGAGTTAAATTCCGGAGCGATACTCCGGCGTGCCCACTGCCCTGGGCCGCCACGGGGACTCGCCTAACTCCATTCGGGTGAGTCCATCCCACGGAAGCCGCCTAAAGCGCGTCGGCGCCTCAACGTGCGTCGTTTGCCCTGCTCGCACAGCCTGCACGTACGTCACAGATCGAGTTTATTTTCAAACCGTAAGATTTTATACGAATGCCATTCATCGTCAACCCGCACCGCGATGCCCACGCGACCAGCGCCGGCTTCCTCTACCAGGGTAAATGTCGCCCTGCTGCGCTGAACCCGAACTGGGTGGCAGCGCTGTACGGCCCGAAGGTCTCAGCAGCGACGCAGGCGATTCACGCCCAAAGCGAACGCCAGAAGAACGTGCAGAGAGCAGCGAAACCAATAGCCGATATTACAGGCGGCCACATGGGGTATCAGCGCGGTAAAACTCGTTTACTCATCTCCCTCAAGAACCCGGCCAAATTTTTATTCCCATCGTTTTCAATCGTCTCAGTCACGCGCGTTCCTCCGCGTCCCGGTAGCGCAGTAAAACCGCGCTAAACTTCGCTGAGCTTGCCCATTCGCCGGTATTAGACGGATGGGAGAAATCCAAAATGGCAAATTCTAAGGTCGCTCTGTTGCGCTACATCAAACTTGCCCAAGGATGGCGCAGGGTGCGCGTCGAAGCAATCCGCAGGGGTAGGGGCTGGGATGAACACATTAACGCTTCGAACGGAGCAGAGATCCTGGAGAAGGGTGAATTCCAACTGCGCTGGTATCACGGGAGCCACGCTGTTTACAAAGGCGTTGGCTATGACCTTCAGGAAGCGATCACCGCCCGCGCCAATCAGGCTGCAAATCTTGAGGCGGAGCGCGCCGCGCTGGCGGCCGGCCGTAAGCTGGTTTCCGATGGCGCAAGCCGCGTCGTGCTAGCAGATGCAAAGCAGAGCTTCGTTGAGAAAAAACGGCTGGTCGGGCGGGATGAAGAAACGATCAGCGCCTACGAGGCCCTGATTGCGGAATTTCTGGCGGGCAGTGGTAAGGTTTTCGCGGATCAAGTTCAAGAAGTAGACCTGCTGCGGTTTTGTGACGGGCTACGAAAACGCGGCCTCAGCGAGCGCACGGTGATGAACTATTACGCCGCGATCGCGACCTTTCTGCGCGCTTGCGGGATCGACCACAAAGCGCTGGTGGCCAAGGAACACCGGCCTTACAAAGAAGATCCTGAGCCAGAGGCCTACACCGACGATCAAATTAAGAAACTCTTGGCGGCCTGCAACTGCGAGCGTGATCGCCTTTGATTTTCTCTTGAAGACCGGCGCGCGCGAAAAGGAAGCGACTCATGCCGAGTGGACGGACATCAACTGGACCGAAAATGTCATCACGATTCACGGTGAAAAGAACCTACGGGTGCGTGTCGGCGGCAAGGAGAAGCAGCTGAGGTTCCGTACCAAGACACGCCGTTCGAGGGATATCACGCTGGAACAGTTGCTGCTGCATAAACTAAAAAAGTGGCGCGCCAAAAATCCCGCCACCCGGTTTATCTTCGGCACCGCAAGTGATCTTCCCAACGGACATTTCCTCGAGAGTTGCAAGGAGGCTGCTCGCCGAGCAGGACTAAACTGCAATCGTTGCGAAGGCTGTCTTGAGCGCGGCGAATGCGAGAACTTTTTTCTGCATAAATTTCGAGCCACGTTTGCCACGTGGGCATTGCAGGGCGGCGTGGACATCCGAACAGTGCAAAAACTGATGGGGCATACAAAGCTCGAAATGACTGCCCGGTACTTGGCCGCTGCGAAAGGGAAAGCGGCTCAGCAAAAGCTGAACGCCGTATTTACGCGAGTGGCCTAGTGGTGCTTGCCGGCGCTGCGGGAGCGCAGCCAGTGGGCGGTCACTTCGGGATCGAAGCGGACCATGCTGCCCACGCGGAAGTGTGGCAGAGTACCCTTTTGAAGCATTTTGTATAACGCCTTCCTGGAGCATTGGAGCAAGTTGGCCAGTTGCGCCACGGTCAGCGCGCTTGCCATGCCTTCGATCTGGTCGGCCAACTTCATGTTGGCTAATACTGCGGCGTTCAGGGGTTGCCTGCTTCTTTCCTGAAAATTCCCTCCTGGGCAAGACAGCGGGCCGAGCCCACTGGCTTTCTTCATTTTCTTTGCCGTGCGCAGTTGCTTGTCCAAAAACGAAACTTTTCGCTCGCGCACAACCTCGAGTCCTCGGCCGGCCTTTGTATTAGGGAACATGAGGGCTAAAGCCCTCAAATCCAAAAAGAAGGTAAACACTAATGAATGCAACACATATGATTCAGTCGATACCGGCCGAGTACATCGTCGCCAAACCTACCACAACGTTCCCCGAGTTTCCCCCCGCCCTGCCGCCAACCGTAAACAACGCTGGATTGGCCAAACTCGCGCCAAATGTCGCGAGTGACCAAGCTGACGGCTACTACAAGCTGGATGCGGCTGAAACCAAGGCCGAGTTTGACATGCTGGATGCCGAATTGAGCCAGCGCTTCGAAAATCTCGTGGCAGCCATCGTCACGTGGGAGGAGGCCATGCCATTCATCGACAAGATGCAGGGGTTGCTCTCCCAGCGTGGTGCCGAGCGACGCAAGATTCTGAAGGAAGCGGGCTTGCCAAAATGGACTGAGTGGGCGAAAGGGTATGCCGAAAAGCTGCACACCTCGGTCCGCACGATGCAGCGCCGCATCAGCAAAATGCGTGGCGGTGGAAAACGCTGCCTGGAATGCGGGAAAGATAAGGCCGATTGCACCTGCCCTAAGCTCTGTGCCAGGTGCGGCAAAATAAAAACGGATTGCACCTGCGTAAAGGTGGTCTCGATCCAGGAACCCTATCTACGGGCCCTGGAAAGGGTCGTCCTGGTAGCGGACCATGCCGCTGATCAGCACGCGGATCAGGACCTCGCAAACGCCGTTAAGCATGCGATCTGTGGTCTGAGCCTCTCCGAGCAGGCGGGCATTGGACTCCAGCCTAAGCCCAGGGCCAACGGCGACGAGGACTCCAGCCTCGCGCCGGAGACAGTGACTGACATTTTCCTAACCCCCCAAGTCCGGCGCGAGTTCTTGACGGCTGTTGCCAGCGAAAATGAATTGGTCGTGATCCTCGGCGAGATGGCGCATCTTTTTTATGCCTCCGGCAACATTCCCGAATCAGAGCGCAACGTGAAAGTCGAAAAGCAGTCGCCGTCGGTGCCCGGCCAGATAATTGAGCCCGTCGAAGCTGCTAAGGCGAAAGCGGAAGACTGGACGCCAGAGCGCCGCCAAGCGCACGGCGAACGCATCAAGGCGGGGATTGTCCGTAAAAAGGCTGCCGCGCAAACTGCAGTACCCGTTGCGGTCTGATAGTTACCGAAAAATTTTGTCTACCGGATCACCTGTGTCAGCGGGCCGAAGTAAGACCCCTCCTGACACGGGGGATTCCCATGAACCAATCATGCGTAACACCTCAAATGACCGATGCTCAAGCAGCTCAGCTGAAGGGCACAATGCTCAACTCGTCACACGTCAAGCTCGTGATCGGCGGCGAGAGTACAACCGTAGTAACCCCGGACGGGCAGGTGCTGGTCGTTCTGATTAAGGATGCCCTGCCGAGCACTTTGTGCGCTATGGCCAAGCCGTTCTTCCTGCAGGCAGCTACCCAGAACGTAATTGGCTCGTTCCGAGGCACAGCCTCCGGAACCAAGCTGGTGCACCCCATCAAGAAGGACGGCACTGTTAGTAAGGTACCCAAGGTTCCCGATGAGCCACGCCTCCGCGACTCCAAGTATGGCCTGCTTGGTTTCATGGATGGCGGTACCAACAACCTTAATCCATGCCGCACCACGGCCTATACCCGCGCTCACTGGGAGCAGTTCTCAACGACTGTG
>JBEKOS010000608.1:0-2684 GCA_049521535.1 Terriglobales bacterium
GGCGATGACCAGCTTGAACCAGGGGACGGGTGGCTCGAACCAGATTGAAACACCGCCCGCGAGCACGGTTCCCGTCTCCCTGACCATCACGGACGACCCGCCCGCCGGCGTCTCGGTTCTCTTCTTCCAGGTCAGCCTGACAGCTGCCTCGCTTCAGCCCGCGTCGGGATCGGCGGTTTCGCTTCTTCCCAATGGCACACCCATCCAAATCGACGTCACCCAGCTCCAGGCGCTCTCTGCTTTTCTGAGCACCGCCAATGTGCCGGCAGGGAACTATTCGAGCTTGAGCCTCACCTTTGCCAGCCCGCAACTGGTAATCATCAACAACTCAGATCAGTCGATAGCCAGCACATGCGCCGTGGGCAGCGTGTGCCAGCTTACCCCGGCCATCGACAACTCTGCCACCGTCAATCTTTCATCCAGTCCATTTCCCGTTACCGTGGCCGCCGGCTCGCCGCTCGGCTTCCTCATCGACTACCATCTCAACACCATCATCCAGCCCGATCTCTCCGTCAACCTCGCCGCTGTCAATGGCGTTACGGTCTCACAGTTGCCTCCGTCGGCCCCGTTGCAGCCTCCGCAATTCGGCTTCGTGACGGGAACGGTTGAAAGCGTGAGCGCCAGTCAGACCCAGTTCACCGTGCAGACGGCATGGGGCTGGAACTTCACCATCGACACCAACAGCAGCACGGAGCTTGTCGATTGGCCGCCCTGCGCCTCGCCTGGGGCTCTCTCCTGCCTTTCCGCCGGGGCAGTTGTGCTGGTTCAGATCGCCAGCGTGGAGAGCAACGGAGATCTGCTAGCTGCCCAGGTCACTTGGCTGCAAGCCGCCGGCCAGCAAACCGTGGTTGGGACCATTGTCGGCATTCCTCCCCTGCCGCTGCCCGCCGGTGAAACCATGCTCATGCTCATCCTCCATCAGAATCCCACCGCCAGCACCAACTTGCCGGTTGGCGCCATGGCCTTGGTGGCCGTCTGGGCGCCGGGAATCGGCGGCCACACCGCCACCACTTATTCCATCGACGCCAACGGCTTCACCATTCCCTCCGGCTTTACTTTTGCATCCTCCAACGACCTTGCCGTTGGCCAAACCCTCCAGGTCACGGTCGCGCCGGGAACGCTGCAGCCGCCCACGCCCGTTGCGTCGCCCGGTTTGGGCGTCTGGGGACTGCCTCTGGAACCCATCTTCACCGCCAGCAGCCTCCAGCTGGAGCCCAGCCAGTTGACGGGAACCGTCTCGGCGATCTCCTCTCCTGACTTCACGCTCAGCGTCGCTTCCATGCCGCAATGTAGTGTGACCAACAGTAATACCATCGCGTGCCCCCAATTTGTCGCACTCATTCCCTACGACGCTGTGACCACCTCGCAGACCACGTATCAGGGTTTCAGCACCGACAGCTTCTCCGGCTTGGCCGACAACGACTGGGTTTCTGTCAATGGCTGGCTCTTCCCGGCCAGCGGTTCCACATCCTTGCCGACGATCGTGCCCAAAACCGTCGTCTTGCACGCGAATGGGATTTTTTGACATCCGGCGCGGGACCAGAGGACGGGTGGTCCGCGCCTGAGGAGCGAGGAAAAAGGTGCTCCGGAGCCTGCCCTGAGTTTGCCGAAGGGGCTCGATTCTGGGACTTGGAAATGTGGGATATATGAGCGAAGCAGTTTCCGTCTCAGGATTGATTGCCCGAGTCCGAATCGACCACTGGGAAGGTTGAGTTCTACCCGGTCCCAGGTCCAATCCGCCGCGGCGGACTGGACCTGGGACACCCTTTCTTCTGATTGAGGATTGAGATGTGGCCGCTCGCCAGACTGAGATCAAATCACACCATAACCGTGACCCATTGATAAGAATAAGGATGCTGTCTGCACCTGGAATGTGGTTCGCAATCGCCAAATGGGCTGCCGGCGAAAGCTCGCACGGCCGGGAATACTCCCTAAAGGACATGTGGTGCCCGGAGGGGGATTTGAGCCCCCACGGCCTTGCGGCCCGCGGATTTTAAGTTGATCGAGAAGACTGTAAATATAAGAAAAATAAGGAAATATAAACATAATTTGGAAATCGTAGAACTCCTTTAATAACAGAAACTTAGCGTAAGTATGCGTAATCGAGCCAAACTGACGGGTGTACCGCCGTTGTACCAAAACGCCGGCGTCATCCATGACTTCACGCGTTATCAGCCCAAGATTCGCTGGTAGTCTTGCCCTTTGGTTTGGGCGAGAGCGAGCAGGCGCGCCCGGATGGAGGCCGCGGGATTCTTCGCCGGTTCGCGGGTCATAGCGCCTCCGTGTAGGGGCGGATGACATTGCTCACGCGGCAGATCCTGGCATAGTCATAGATGTCGTTGATAGTGGCCTTCTTTTGGCGGAGGCTGTCTTTCAGCGCCTCGATTGCAACGTCCAGGCCAACTTTGTTGCGGAACTTGAAGCAGTCTGCCACGGTCTTTGCAACTGAGTAAACGCGCACAGGAACGCCCTCAACCGTATGTTTTTCGACGCCTTCGGAGAGCGAAGGTTCCGTTAGACGAACCACCCGGAGTGATGGCGACACGATGGCAGGCTTTCTTGCCCCTTTGCCGAGAGCGATCCAGACAGATGCCGGGCTTTGCGTCGTGAATTCGTGAAAGGCCAGGGCCGAGAGCAGGCACAGGATTGCTTCCGGCACCCGTTTTGCCACCTCCGCGTAAGAG
>JBEKOS010000609.1:0-5026 GCA_049521535.1 Terriglobales bacterium
ACGCCGATGGTGACGTGCAGCATGTGCATGGCGGTCAGGCCAAAGAAGGTGGCGGGGAACTGTGGTACGTCCCGAGCCACATTGGCAAATTCCGGATTGGCTACCGCGCCCGGCACTGCGGGAAACACCGGCAGCGTCAATCCCTCGGCGATCAATTTGCTCCATTCCGCTCCGTGCAGAATGATGAAGCCGATGCCGCACGCCATGGTGGCGAGCAGGTAAAGCAATTGCGCGCCGCGTTTTCGGTCCACCGAGGCCCGTACCGCCAGCACCATGGTCAGAGAACTGGTGAGCAAAAAGCCCGTCATGATAGTCGCGTTCCGAATGCTCTCGGAATGGAACGGCGTTGGCCAGTTGGGAGTGGAAACGCGGCCGTAGGTGTAGGCAAACAGCAGCGCACCGAAGGTGAGCGAATCGGAGAGCAGGAACAACCACATCCCGATTTTCTTCGAATAGGTGCCAAACAGCGACGGTTCATAAACGGCCGTCATCTCGTGTTGCACCGCCAAATCAGCCATCTGTCCGGTCTCCTTAGTTCATTACTTTGCAATCAGCAAAAGCGCAAAAATATAAATCCACAACAGGGCCATGAAGTGCCAGTACCAGGAAGCGACATCCACCACGATATAGCGCCGCTCCAACTCAAGGTGGCGCACCGCCATCACCACCGCCCAGATCAAAACCAGCAATCCACCGAGCAAGTGCGTTGCGTGGGTCGCGGTAAGCAGATAGAAAAAGGAACTACTGGGGCTGGTGGCCACAAAAAATCCGCGCGCCGCCAGTTCACGCCATGCCAGCCACTGCCCGCCCAGGAATCCAAATCCAAGTGCGGTGGTGATGCCCAGCCAGGGAAAGGTGTGATCCGAACCCACGGAAACGCCGGGGATCGACCTTACCGGGTCCAATACGGCTCGGCGGGCCATCTGGCGGCGGGCGAATTCCATGGTCAAGCTGCTGAGCGCCAAAAGCACGGTGTTGATCAGCAAAATCGCCAGGGGAAGGTTTAACGCCGTCCAGTCGCGAGCATAGGTCCCGGTGCTCTCGTCGAGCGAGGGCAGGCCCTGGCGCACGATGTAGGCGCTGGTAAAGGAAACAAACAGCATGACGATGGGAGTCAGCGCAACCGCCAGACCCAAACGTGCACGTCGCAAACGTCCACGGAAATCGAGGGAACCCTGCGGTTCTCCTCCTCCGGAGTCGCCGCCGTCAATCGTGATTGCCGGATTCAATGTTGCCATCGCCAATGATCAGTGAGCAGAGCCGGTCGCCGGGTCCGTCTGCATAATGTAGTCCCGTGCCGCGCCGGGCACGCTGTATTCGTAAGGACCATGGTTGACTACCGGAGTGTGTCCGCCGAAATTGTCGTGCGGTGGCGGCGTTGCAGTCGTCCACTCCAGCGTGGTCGCTTCCCAGGGGTTGTCGCTCGCCTTGGGCCCTTTCTTCATGCTCCAGAAAAGATTGAACAGGAAGACAAACTGGATGCCGATGGTGACGAAAGCCGCATAGGTCATGAAGGTCTGCAGCGGAATCAACCCTTGCAGGTACTTGAGCTCGGTGAGCTGCGAATAGCGGCGCGGATGTCCGGCTAGACCCAGATAGTGCATGGGCATGAAGATGCAGTAGGTGCCGACAAACGTGACCCAGAAGTGGAGCTTTCCCAACCCTTCGTTCATCATGCGCCCAAACATCTTGGGGAACCAGTAATACGTCCCGGCAAAGATCCCAAAGATGGCGGCTACGCCCATGATCAGGTGGAAATGACCCACCACGAAATAAGTGTCATGCAAGGGAATATCCAGCACCGGTTGAGCCAGAAACGGCCCGCTCAATCCTCCGGAAACGAAGAGGGAGACGAAGCCGATAGCGAACAGCATGGGCGTCTGCAACCGGATTTTTCCCTGATAAAGCGTGCCCAGCCAATTAAAGGTCTTGATGGCGGAGGGAACGCCGATCGCCATGGTCATGATCGAGAACGAGAAGGCCGTATAGGGGCTCATGCCGCTCATGAACATATGGTGTCCCCATACCATGAAGCCGAGCAGACCGATCGCCATGATCGCGTAGACCATGGCCTTATAGCCAAAGATCGGTTTGCGGGCGAAAGTGGCCAGAATTTGCGAGGTGACGCCCATCCCGGGCAGGATGGCTATATATACCTCTGGATGTCCGAAGAACCAGAACAAGTGCTGCCACAACAGGGGCGAGCCGCCTTTGTGCCCCATGATCTGGCCGTTGACGACCACCAGGGGAACATAGAAGCTGGTGCCCATATTGCGGTCAAGCAGCAGCAGAATACCTGCCGAGAGCAACACGCCGAAGGCGAGGAGTCCAAGAATGGCCGTGATGAACCATGTCCACACGGTTAGCGGCAGGCGCATCATGGACATGCCGCGAGCACGCAAGTCAAGCGTGGTCGTAATGAAATTCAAGGCTCCCATAAGGGAGGCAATGCAAAACAGCGCGATGCTTGTGATCCAGAGGTCCGCGCCCAATTGTTCATCTGGATGGGCAGGAAGTAATTCCCAAATCCACTTTGTGGCGCTGTGGTCAGCACAAAAAACACCATGATGGTGCCGTGCATTGTGAGCAGGGCCAGATAGGTCTCAGGCTTGATTTCACCGATCAGGGGAAGGTGGGCGCTCGGCCAGATCAGGTGGATGCGCATCAGCAATGAGAGGTACATGCCGACGAACACCGAAGTCAAGGCGAGAAAGTAATACTGGATGCCAATGACTTTATGGTCCAGGCTGAATACGTATTTGCGAATGAAGCCCGTCGGGGCAGCGTGGGTATGCGGGACCGCCGTCGTCGCCATCTATTGTTTCTCCGCCTCTTTCGTCGCCAGCCATTTGTCAAATTCCTCCTGGCTGACGACCTTCAGCATTCCGTGCATCTTGTAGTGGCCCAAGCCGCAAAGTTCGGCACACGCAATTTCGTAGTCGCCGATTGCGGTAGGAGTGAAATGCATATGAATTGCCAAACCGGGAACCGCGTCCTGCTTGAATCGCATACTGGGAATAAAGAAGCTGTGAATTACATCCACCGAACGCAGGGTGAGGTTTACTTCCCGCTGGACCGGAACATACATGGTACCGGTGACCACGTCGTCCTTTGCCGCTGGATCGGTCGTATCGAGGCCAATCGCGGCTTCATTGCCGGCGGAAGGGTCCATCAGCTTGGCGTCGGTGCGGCCGAACTTGCCATCGGCTCCGGGATAACGGAAGTACCAGGCAAATTGCATGCCCGTAACTTCCACCGGAATTGCCCCGGCGCCGGCCGGCTGAAAGCGTTCCTTCGCCCAGATGGAACTGCCGGAGAGGTTCAAGCTGATAAAGAGGATGGCCGTCAGAGTGGTCCAGACCACCTCCATTTTGGTGTTGCCATGAGAGTAGCCGGCCTTGGTTCCGGAAGCTCCGGCCCGGTAGCGCCACACAAAATAGGCGAGACCAAACTGTGCCGCTACAAACACCAGTCCCATCGAAATAAAAGTGAGGTGAAACTGGTGATCGATGGCTGGAGCGGATGCCGACATACCCGCGGGTAACCACCAGGTTTGGGCAACAAAAAAATACGTGCTGAACACGGTGATCAGACAAATGATCACCATCAGAGCCAGACCCATGAGGAGCCCCTCCTGAAAATGCGGCTACCAGCATTCAATACTCGGTGCCCGGCGAAATCCGGGGCGCACTAATGTATCTAGCTGCTTGCCGTTTCCTACTGCAAACTGCTGAATATTGATCGCCCACTTCTCTAATGTGGTCCGAAGGTAACCGCGCCCCACGCGAGAAAACCCAAACCAACGATGGTGGCGATGGTGACCAGCCAAATATATGTGAGACCGTTAACCGGCCGGCCCGCGAACCTGCGAATGTGCTTGATCATGAACAGACTCCGGAATTTTTATCCCTTGCCGATCCTCAAATCACCAAGGTTGACTTCTGTCCCCAATAATTCCATTTATAAAGCCGGAGTCATGCAAGCTATGCAGTTCGGAACCACCTCATCCCACGAGTGCTAACTTTAAACGGTGTAAGCGAGTTTATCAAGCCCCCACGGCTCGCAATCTGGCGACCCACAAACCGAGCAGACTCAGCGATTGGCAATTCGAGATTGCCAGTCGCCGGCCTGCTCAAATATCCCTCATACTTTCCTTAAGCCGTGCCTAATTTGACCCTGTCGGACCTGTCGGGATACCAGTCGTGCGCCCAATGATAATCTTTGTGCGTCCACCCTCGGCTCTCACGTTAATGGTGAGCATGCCTTTGTTACTTGGAACGACCATCGATCCATGACTCTCATCCCAGGCGCTGGATAAAGCATTCGGGAAACGGCCGCG
This sequence comes from Terriglobales bacterium, assembly GCA_049521535.1. Lineage (GTDB taxonomy): Bacteria > Acidobacteriota > Terriglobia > Terriglobales > Acidobacteriaceae > CAZUCM01. The sequence continues at coordinate 4,340 of JBEKOS010000609.1, forward strand.
ATAGAATTCGCCCACCTGGCTGACTGAGTCGCCGGTCTCAAAATCCGCAGTGACTACGTTCATTTTGCCGATGCTGGCGGTGCTGCTCCTGAGCGACTTGGCGCCGGGATAAACGTCCACACCCAAGTCAGCCGCTGCCTTGGCGGCGTCCCCCTGGTCGGAAGTTACGGTGCCGAAGGGTGTGGTGACGGTGGTGTGATTTCCATCGGTCGAAGTATGAAAGGCACGTCGGGCGCGGTAAGCAATGAGGCTGCACGTCCCGAGCATCAACACAAAAAGTATGGCCAAGACGCCGAGGATAATGAGAATTATCTTCAGCGCACCGCTACCCTGAGTTGGTGCTGGAACTCCGGCCGCAACGGGAGCAGGGGCAACCTGCATGGGTGCTGGCGGCGCAGCATATGCGGGTGGAGCTGCGGGCGCGGCAGCGCCTTGGGTCGTGCCACAGGCCGTACAAAAGCGCGCGTTGTCCTCTAGTTTGGTTCCACATTTGGTGCAGAAAGCCATAAGTCACCTCTTTCCCGTTTGGCAGCCGAGTATAGCGCAAAACAACGGCGAATGCGAACCAGACGACATGAAATTGTCAATGGAGCGTTACGTGCGAACGATTCAGCAGATTCGAGCTATTTGCCTGGTACCGGCAGGATTCCGCGCATTCCATAATCAGTCATGCTAAGAACGAATATC
>JBEKOS010000610.1:0-2681 GCA_049521535.1 Terriglobales bacterium
CTAATCGTGGCACCGTTGGAGGTAAAACCCACCGTCCCGGTCGGCGTCCCCGGACTAATGGTTGCCGTTAACGCGACCGACTGGTCAACCGTAGAGGGATTCAAACTTGAAGCCAATACTGTGGCGGTTGTGACCTGATTGACAACTTGTGACAAATCACCTCTGCTGCCGGAATAATTGGCATCTCCGGAGTACGTCGCCACAATTGCATCCGTGCCTGTCGGCAGTGCTGACGTAGCGCATTGCGCCGTACCCGACGAACTAAGTGCCAACGCCGCACACCCGCTAATGGTCGTGCCGTTGGAAGTGAATGCCACGGTGCCCGTGGGCGTCTGCGGCGAAAACATGGGGAAGCGCAATTCATGAGCACCCACCCCGCCACCGGTGAAAGGTGCAATCGTGGCCGTGAACGACACGGCCTGATCGAAGGTGGATGGATTCAAGCTGGAAACTACTATGGTCGACGTAGCAGCCATTTCCACGACCTGCGCCAACGACGAACTGGCACTGCCCGCATAATTTGTGTCGCCTGAATAGGTCGCAACAATCGAATCGGTCCCTCCCGGCAGGCCGGATGTTGTACAGGTCGCGACCTCGCTTGCCAGAGTTACGGCCGAGCACCCCGTTATGATCGTGCCATTCGAGGTGAAAGCCACGGTCCCGGTAGGTATCGCCGCCGCCCAAGAGCGCAGCGAGGAATGCCCCGCCCGTTTACCGGCTACGGATTCTGCTTCCGGTGTCACGGTTGCGGTAAACGTCACTGCCTGGCCAAAGGTCGACGGATTCAGGCTGGAGGTCACGGTGGTCGTGGTCGATGGCAAAGCGGGAACCGCGAGTTCAAAGACTACGCCAAGGCCATCAGCGCCGCCGCCAAAAGTTGTTCCGTAGAGATTACCGGTGGCGTCGAAGACTAAGCCCGCTTCAGGCTCATTTCCATCGCCGCTGTTGGTGAAGGTATAAAGAACAGTTTCGTTCCAGGGGCCGCTGGCGGTGGGCGTCAGCTCGAACACTACACCGAAGCAGGGACCATCGCAGCCGTCGCTGGTGCCCCCCTCCGAGGCAGTACTGTACAGGTTGCCCGAGGAATCGAAGATTACTCCCGCGAGAGGAAAATTTCCGTCAGCGCCGCCGGTGAAAGTGTGGAGGACGCTTTCGGTCCAGGGAGCACTAGTCGCCGGCGCCAGCTTGAAAACTACGCCGCAGGTACCGTCGCAGTCGGAGACGCCCCCGTTCTCGGCGGTGCCATAAAGGTCGCCGGAGGCGTCGAAGATTACGTTGCCCATAGGCTCGCCGCCGTCTGCACCTCCAGAAAACGCATAGAGCACGGTTTCGGTCCACGGGCCGCTAGCGGCCGGCGTAAGCATGAAAACCACCCCGCAGCCGCTGCCAGTACAATCGTCGGTGTTGCCGCCCTCTTCAGCGGTGCCGTAAAGGTTGCCGGAGGCGTCGAAGGTTACGCCCGCGAAAGGATTTCCCCCGTCGTTGCCGCCGCTGAAGGTGTAGAGCACAGTCTCGGTCCAGGGTGCGCTGGTCGAGGAGGTCAGCTTGAACACGACGCCGCTGTCGGCGTCCCCCCCACCGAACGCAGTAGTCCCATAAAGGTTGCCTAAGGAATCGAATATCAACGTGGAGTATGGATTCCGACCGTCAGCACCGCCAGTGAAGGTATAAAGTGTGGTCAGATTCCAGGGACCGCTGGCGGTCGGCGTCAACTCGAAGACCGTGCCAAAACCGAGTGCGTTGTTGTCTGTATAAGTGGTGCCATAAAGATTGCCCGCGGAGTCGAAGACCAGCCCGCCTTCAGGATTCTGCCCGTCGCCTTCTCCCATGAAGGAATAAAGAACAGTCTCGGTCCAGGCGCCGCCGGCGCCCGGAGTCAGCTCGAAAACAACGCCGCATCCATTGGTTAAGGTCGTATCAGGCACTGGCGCGTGTATGCGCCTTTTCCTGGACCCATAAGCATGGCCACCCCCTCCACAATTGTCGGAGGTAACGTTGCCTCCGGCGTTGGCGGTGCCGTACAAATTGCCTTTGGCGTCAAGAATCAAGCTGCCGTATTCCGGCCGGCTGCCATCGCTGCCTCCGGTAAACGCATAAAGCGTATTTTCGGCGTACTGTCCCCATGCGGCAGTAGCCAGCAGTAACACAATAGCCAGTGTGGTAAGTGTGGCGGGTACAACTCTTGCTTTCGGCATACGATCAGGCCTCCTCAGCCGGGAACATCAGGATGTCAGCCGCTGACGCGGCCGTCGAACGCAACAAGAAGCAGTGAGCAAAAGTGGGATGGCGTTATCTGCGCGTCGATTGCGCGCAGCCCGTGAGAAATGACCGTGCGCCCTGCACGTAGTACATGCAGGTGTTTGCCGTTACCTTGCCAGCATACCAGAGTACGTCAAGCTAACCGCTGCGGCTCGCCGCATTGGCGGGTTATTTGTTTTCGGCGGATCAGCGTTTGCCGCCTCTGACCTGCCTGGTGTTTGAGGTTCACCGCGTGCAGGATCTTCGCGCGCGGTGAACGAGGATGAACTGGGGGCTTGCTCGCCCGCCAGTTCCAGAGCCTTTCAACAACCGCTCGCGCTGCATACTTTGAGACTAACCGGCGCTGTGCCCGCTGTGGCGCCAGGAGCCGAGGCGGTCACGCTAACCGCATACGTCTTGCTTCGCACGCCCACCACGCCGCC
>JBEKOS010000611.1:0-2672 GCA_049521535.1 Terriglobales bacterium
GACCCTGGTTTTCTATATGTCATCGACGCCCAATCCCGATTGGCCACGCAAGGCACACGCTGAGACGAATAAGCGCGCGGTAGCGGTGAAGTGATTCCGGATCTGCGGCCTACGGCAGCACCGATTCAACTACGTGCACCGTCGACTTCGGGCCTTCGGGTCCGATTCTTCGTCAACTACGGTCCGGCAAGCCGAAGACAAATCCAGAATGGTCGTATTCTTCCTGGGCCTCCGGGTCGCCCCTCCCAGTTGGCCGGTCGTTCTAAGAACTTCGACGCCTGGGGAGAGCAGCTCTCGAGGCGGCGGATGAGACAAAACAAGGCTGTTCCCTATCCCTCTGGGAAACGCTTACTGACGGGATCCAATCCGGCCTTAACAGTCTCGTAACGTGCAGGCGCAAACTGCTCAATTTAATGATCTTCTTCTCATCGACACTACTGAACCGTTTGGAACGTTGACACCGACATTTTCGCGGCAGAGATTGGTTGGCAACCAATGATCGAGGTCTCTGCGCGGCGCGTAATGCCCAATTGTGCGATCACTTCAAGGGACTCGATACGAGGCGTGGTTGGCCATTCTCAAAGGGAAGTAAACAGGAGGCTTGAAATGAAGAATCGACAAAACGAGTTCGCCAAGATGCGAACACTGAATACGGCTTCGAATCGCAGGTCGAGCAGAAAACTCAATTCACCATCGCCGGCAGATTCTTCGAGCCGCTTCGGGTGGTTTGGCGCCGCGGCGATTCATGCGGCAGTATTTTGTTTTCTCGCGTTGCTGTTCAGCGTCGGCGCCTGCGCGCAGACGACCCAGGGCTTTACCGGCCTGGTGACGGACTCGACAGGCGCCGTGATTCCGAAGGCCAAAGTCACCGTCCACAACGAAGCCACCGGAGTGGATAAGCCGGTAATCACCACATCCACGGGTAACTGGACGGTTCCGTTTCTCGTGCCGGGCATCTACGACGTTCGAGTTGAAGCCGCGGGATTCAAGTCGGTCGACAAAACCAATATCACGCTGTCGACCGGTGAGGCCGCCGAAGTCAACTTCACAGTCGTCCCTGGATCGGTTATGGATACCGTTACGGTAAACGCCTCAGAGGACGTACTCGACTACGACAAAGCCGACGTCGGCAACGTGATGGAGAACCAGTTGCTTGAGCAGCTTCCGGATTTCGATAACGATACATTCAATTTCGCGATATTTACTCCAGGCATGATGACCACAACCACTGGCATGGCACCCGGCAACCAGAGCGCGCAGACCTTTACCATCCACGGCGCCAGCGTTGAGTTCAGCATCGACGGCGTCGCCAATATCAGCGAGACCGGCCCCGAGCACTACACGATGGCACCGCCCTCCGATTCCCTGCAGGAGTTCAAGATCACAACCAGTCCAGTGGATGCGGCGAATGGCCGTGCTCCCAGCGGGCAGATCGACATGACCTTGAAGACCGGCACCAAGACGCTGCATGGAGCTGCTTATGAATACTTGCAGCGCGCTTTCTTGAACGCCAACACGCCGCAGAACGATGCCAATATCTTCAAGAATGTTGCGGCTGGAGCCTCCGCGGCCACCATCGCCAAATACAATAAGGCCGCATTCACTCAAAACCAGTATGGCTTCGAGCTGGATGGGCCGGTGATCGTCCCCAAGCTCTGGAATGGCAAGAAGCAAACGTTCTTCATGATCCTCTACGAGGATCTTCACAGCCAGTCAATTGCAACGTCCATCACAAGCGTTCCGCAGACATCAGCGATGGCCAACGGGGACTTCAGCAGCCTGTTGGGTTTGACCGTCAATGGAGCGGCCTACAACGAAGCGATTTACGACCCAACCACAGAGGCAACCTGCACAGCCCACAACACTGACACCGGTACATCTTCAAGCGGTCACCCGGCGGTCTGCCGCTATCAATACGGCTATGGCCCGGGCGCAGGCGCTGGCCCGCAAGGAAATCCGGTGCTGATCGGAACCCCGAACGTCATTCCTGCGAACGAGATCAACCCGGTGGCCCAGGCCATCCTGTCGTGGTACCCGGCGGCGAACCAGAGCCCGACACCGACAACGGCGAACCCCTTCAATAACAACTATGTCGGTCTGTCGCCCAGCATCAACGACAACAAGTCCTACATCATCAAGCTGGACCAGAATGTTGGGAAAAACGACACCTTCGGCGTGACCGGGAAACTGTGGAAGTTTTACGGCCAGAACAATAACGCATTTCCCAGAAACAACGTCAATGCCGCGCATCCCGGGCTGAATGAAGCCATGGACGTCGCTCATTATAACGGCACCGACTATCGCTACCCCAGCCTGAATGCCAGCTGGACGCACACTTTCAGCCCGACTTTAATTAATTCCTTCCGGGGATTGGTGACTACAGCCCTCGAGAGTGACTCGACGGGTCCGGCAAGCGGTTATGACCCCAGCAAGCTCGGTTTCTCATCAAGCATTGGCGCTGCAAACCCCACGTACTTTCAGAGATTTCCTCTGACAAATCTTTCCGGCTACGCCGCGCTGGGTGCCCAGGCGGTTTTGTTTCGCGGCGACGACGAGATGCAGCTCATCGACACCGCCAACTGGACCCGTGGCAATCACGTGATGAAATTCGGCGGCGAAGTAAGATTTGCTCAATACAGCCAGAAGAGTACCAATGGCACCGGCTTCAATCT
>JBEKOS010000612.1:0-2657 GCA_049521535.1 Terriglobales bacterium
GCGCAGAGAGACTCCCCCTGTCGTTCCATTCGTGCTCCACCCCGGGGTGCGGCGGAAGAGTTTGAATCCAGGAACCTCGCGCAACGTACCCTCCACGGTCATGGCTCCGCTTGTTTCCAGCGTTTCCCGGTCGACGGTGGCCACATTGGCCTCTGGTGTTTCACCTGCCGCGGTCACGGTGACGCGCTCTTCCACTCGGCTTACCGGCAGAATTATGTCGACGCCGTTGTGACGCTCCTCCGGATTCCATGGCACATCCACGCGTGCAAAACCGGGCGCGGTAACCGTTAGCGTGCCGGCAGCGCCGCTGGCGTCCGCAAGCATGAACCGGCCCTGAGCATCCGACTGCGCTCGCAGCTTCGTATACCGCAGTGTCAGTACAACCTGCGCGCCCGCAATCGGCGCGCCGGAGGTATCACGCACAGTGCCTTCCACGGATGGAACGGTGGAGGCACGCAGGCCACCTGCGCCTAACGTAAGCAAAAATAGAAAGCCAAGGAGGTAGCCAAGGGGAACTCGAAGCATTAAGCACCGCTCATGAACGGGACGATCTGCGCCCCAATAAACTTAAGAGGGCAGAGAAGCTGGCCAGAGTTGTACGATTGAATACGCTACAGACCATCGGTTCGCCTCCAGCCAGCCCTTTCACGGTGGCGCCGCTGGAGCGGAAGCGAAAGAAAGTTGGGAATTCGAGCAGCTCGCGTAAATCTGGATTGATTTCTCCGGATCGCACACTGCATGGCTCGTTGATCTTTTGCCAAGGGCCTGTTCAAATCGCAGCGGAGGCGGCGAATATTCACCCCAACCCGAGCAACTACGGCGCACGTTGGAGATTTCGACCGAAGGAGGTCGTGACCGTTGATTGATCCATTAGAGGCGGCGGTGGTACGCGAAACGACGCAGCAGCTCATCAGGATTCCGTCGATCAACCCGACGCTTGCACCCGAGGGCGAAGGCGAATCGGCGATTGCCGCATTTGCGCGAGACTGGATGCTGCAGCACGGCCTGCGAAGCTGGCTCGAAGAAACCGCGCCCGGCAGGCCCAACGCGATTGGCGAATGCGGTAACGGCCAGGGCCCAACGCTCGTGCTGTGTGCTCACTTGGACACCGTGTCCGCCTCTGGAATGACGATTCCGCCCTTCGACGGTTTTGTCGAGGGCAATCGCGTTTACGGCAGAGGAGCCTACGACATGAAGGGCAGTGCCGCCGCGATTCTCTGCGCCGCCGCTTCCGTGGCCACGGAGAATGTCAATGGAAAGCTGGTCGTCGCCCTGGTGTCGGACGAGGAGTATGCCAGCATCGGTGCGCAGCACTTCGTCGAGCACCACAAAGCCGACGCCTGCATCTTGACCGAGGCCAGCGAGGGCAAGCTCATCCTGGCGCACAAGGGATTTGTCTGGGTGGAGATCATCACCTCCGGGCGAGCCGCGCACGGCAGCCGATGGGACCTTGGAGAGAGTGCGATTGGGAAAATGGGCCGTATCGTTTCCGCTCTCGAAGACTTCGACCGCGATGTCTTGCGCAAGCGCCGCCACCCGCTGGTCGGGCCCGCATCGCAACACAGTGCTCTCATCCAGGGAGGAACCGGACTTTCGACTTACGCCGAACGCTGCTCGTTGCAAATCGAGCGCCGAACCTTGCCAGGTGAAAAAACCGAGGACGTGCTCGCCGAGTTGCGCGAGGTAATCGCCAAGGCGGGAGAGCGCGCCGAGTTACGCTGCATATTGGAACGTCCTCCCCTGACCTGTGATCGTGACCAGGCCATTGCCAGCCTGGTTCGCGAAGCGGCGCGCCAAGTGACTGGACATCCGCCGGAAGAAGCTGGCGTCTCTTATTGGATGGACGCCGCCCTTTTCGCCGCCGCCGGAATCCCAACGGTGAATTATGGTCCGGGCGGCGCCGGCGCCCACGAGGCAGTTGAATGGGTCGATATCGATTCGGTTGTGCAGTGTGCCGCCGTGCTGGCGACAGCGGCCAGGATGTTCTTTGCAGGTAAAACCGAATAGCCCTCAACCCGAGCGGCCAGCGGAGAGTCAACAGGCCAGAGCACATGCCGGGCATTCTTTTGCGCACGGCAATGCGACAAACGCCGGCTTCGGAACCGGTACTCGGGAGTGTAGGCCGCCATCGGCCAAAAGACGTCGCGCCACTTTCTTGCGAGGAATTTAATCTTGATTATTTACCCGAGATTAAAAAGAAAATAATTCGTTTTTTTTGAAACAGCAGCATCCATTCAAAGGCACGACAGCATCTATGGAGGTACAGACTTACACCGGGCGCTTGCCACAGAAAAGGCAGCCTGCAAATTTGAGCTGCTCCTACAAGCTGTAAGGTCCCTCCACCTGAAGTCACTCTCCTCTATCTCCCAACCATAAAAACCCCGCGCCCGCGGTGTGTCTGGGCTGAGGCAGCAGCTCCGGATCGGGCAGGCATCCAGAGTCATTGCGGGCGTTAGTGATCCGGCAGGCAACAATCGCCAAGAAGCGCTTTCTTTCCCGCAGTGCTGCTAACGATGCTTCGGGTGAGTGGGTTTACGCTTGTGCGCCGGAGTTTTGGATTCGGGCGACTCCTTTGATTGATCAAGCGTAAACATCGGTTCGGCGAAAAACTTCTTGAGAAATCCCGTGGGAATGCTGGCGCTCAGGATGGCATGGTC
>JBEKOS010000612.1:2666-3329 GCA_049521535.1 Terriglobales bacterium
GCTGCACTTTGATGCTACTGAATAGAGTTTTTACGTCGGGATCGCTTCCCGACGCGTGCAGGCTGCTCTCGATCGACTTGAACATCTCCAGAAAGGCATTCGCCTGGCTGGTGAACTGCTGTGCCTGCGCTTCATTGGCCAGCAAAAATTCAACCTTTGCGTGTACCGCGCCCACATATCGCAGGGATGCAATCACCATGCTGTCGTAGGGCAGAAGCACTTCAAACCCGCCGGGCAAAGGGTAGGGATTGGCAGCGCGGGGATCGGCGGGAGCCGGGGGAATCTTGGCAATGGCCCAAACCAGGCTGGCGATGGGCACGTCGCGATAATACTGTGCCAGCAGCGACGGCCCGCGAAGCGGCAGCGCCAAGTGCCTGGAGCGGTCGATCATGCCGCGGATTACGCCCGCGTCTTTGACATTGGAAACAGCGGCCGTGTCGATATTCAAGATGGCAACGCGCACCGTTCGGTCCTCGACGGGAACGTTGAAAATCTCGATGCCCTCGTAGGTATCCACGGACTGGCTGATTTTCCTCAGGTAGGCCTGCACCCGCTGGTGATCGAAGTGTCCGACCAGCACCTGCGAGTAATGATTTTCACCGGTGCGGCCGTTAGCCGGCTCGCCCAGGTGGATGGCCAACGCGGCTTCCTCGAGATCGCGTT
>JBEKOS010000613.1:0-2647 GCA_049521535.1 Terriglobales bacterium
CAGAGTATTTTCCTGGAAGCGGCAGACCTGCTCCCGGAAGAGAGAGCGCGCTTTCTTGACCACGCCTGTGCCGGCGACGGGAAGTTGCGCGGCGAAGTTGAGGCCCTGCTCGCGGTTGACGGAAGGTGCGGGCAGAGGATTGTCGAAGCCGTCGGAAAGACGGCCCAGTCGCTGTTCGAGCCAGTGAGCATCCATTCCGGAACCATCATTGGAGACTACGAAGTACTCAAGCTCATCGGCGCCGGCGGCATGGGGGAGGTGTATCAGGCGCGGGATGTGCGCCTGGCCCGTGATGTGGCTATCAAGGTGTTGCCCGCTTCCCTGGCGTATGATGCGGACCAGTTGCGGCGGTTTGAGCAGGAGGCGCAAGCGGCTGCCGCACTGAACCATCCCAACATTCTTGCCGTTCATCAACTGGGCAGTTACCAGGGCGCGCCGTATCTGGTTTCGGAATTGCTGGAAGGCGCCACGCTGCGCGAACGGATTAAGCAAGGTCCGCTATCCTTGCGCTCCGCGATTGGTTATGGCGTGCAAATCGCGCGCGGTCTCGCCGCCGCTCATGAGAAGGGGATCACCCACCGCGACCTGAAGCCGGACAACCTTTTTGTGACCAGGGATGGACGCGTCAAAATTCTCGATTTCGGGTTGGCGAAGCTCACCCACCCGCCCCGCAGTTCCGGCCGAAACGGGCACGTCACCGAACCGGGGCTTGTGATGGGCACTCTCGGCTACCTGTCACCGGAACAAGTGCGCGGCCAGGAGGCGGATTATCGCGCCGACATCTTTGCTTTCGGTGCAATTCTCTACGAAATGCTCTCCGGCAAGCGAGCTTTCCGGAAGCCGACCCCGGCCGATACCATGAGCGCCATCCTCAACGATGACCCCCCGGGCATTGCGGAGCTTGTGGCGGCCACTCCACCGGCATTGCAGCGAGTGGTGCAGCGCTGTCTCGAAAAGGACCGGGAGCAACGATTTCAGTCCGCTTCGGATTTGGCCTTTGCGCTCGAAGCTCTATCCGACCCCGGAACCGTCCCCTCCGGAGTTTTCAGGGACGCATTCGGCCGCGAACCGAGCCGGACCCGGTCGGCAGGCGTAGTGGCAGTTGTGGCTGCCGCCCTGCTCGCTGCCGGCGGCCTTTATTACCGCTCGCATCAGACCAAACCCCTGGCTGAGAGGGACTCCATTGTCCTCGCCGATTTCTCCAACACTACGGGCGACAGCGTTTTCGACGAAACGCTGAAACAGGGACTCTCGGTGCAACTGGAGCAGTCGCCCTTTCTCGACCTGGTTTCCGAGAGCAAAGTGAATGAGACGCTGAAGCTGATGGGCCGTTCCGCCGGGGACAGGTTGACACCAGCGGTCGCGGGTGAAGTCTGCCAGCGAACGGGCAGCAAGGCCATGCTGGATGGCTCCATTGCGAGGCTGGGCAGCCAGTATGTAATCGGCCTGAAGGCGGTGAACTGCGACAACCTGGAGGTGCTGGCGGTGGCGCAGGAACAGGCGGCCGGCAAGGAAGCTGTGCTCAAGGCGTTGGACCGGGCGGCGATCAGCCTGCGCGGAAAGCTGGGCGAATCCCTCAGCACCGTACAGAAATATGCCACGCCCGTGGAAGAAGCCACCACGCCGTCGCTGGAGGCGCTGCAAGCCTACAGCCTGGGGTGGAAGGTCTTTTTTCAGAAGGGGCAGGCCGACGCTCTGCCTTTCTACCAGCGGGCGGTGGAACTAGACCCGAATTTTGCCATGTCCTACGCCGCCATGGCAACCATCTACGTCTTCCTTGACGAAACCGGAAGGGCGGCGGAGAATGCCCGCAAGGCTTACGAGCTGCGCGGCAACGTAAGCGAGCGGGAGCGGCTTTTCATCGACGGATTTTACTACGTGGTCGCAACCGGAGAACTGGAAAAGGCGGCGCAGGTGTATGAACAGTCGCAGCAGACCTACCCTAACGACTACAACGCCTACGTGAACCTGGCTTATGTGTACGGCTGCCTGGGATACCCGGACAAGGCGCTGGATGAAACTCGCGAGGCGCTGCGCCTGGAGCCTAACAATGCGATCAACTACGCCAATCTGGCCAGCGCCCTCACCAGCCTCAACCGGCTGGACGAGGCCGAGGCGGTGTTCGAACAGGCGCTGGCTCGCAAGCTGGAAGGTGAATCCCTGCTTCAGAACCGCTACTATCTGGAGTTCGTGAGGGGCGATGCGGCGAAGATGGCGGAGCTGTCTACGGCCGCAATGGGCAAGCCGGCCGCGGAAAACCTGATGCTGGCAGCGCTGGCGGACACGGAGGCGTGGCATGGGAAACCAACAGGCGCGCGCGAGTTGACGCGGCGCGCGATGGATTCAGCCCGGCATAACGACGCCCCGGAGGCGGCGGCGATGTATCAGGCAGGGTTGGCACTGCGCGAAGTGGAAGCGGGCAACCGCGAGCGGGCAGGCGCAGCGATCGTAGCCGCGCTGAAGCTGGCCCGGAACCGGGATATCCGGGCCATTGCCGCGCTGGTTCAGGCACGGGCCGGAGAGACGGCAGCCGCGGACAAACTGGCGGCCGAACTGAACCGGGCTTACCCCCTGGACACCCTGGTACAGAGGTATTGGCTGCCCACGATCCAGGCCGCGGTCGCACTCGAGCGCCGGGACCCGCACC
>JBEKOS010000614.1:0-2634 GCA_049521535.1 Terriglobales bacterium
CGCGGGAGCGCACCTGCCCAACTGGTTTCTGATGGTGGTCACTTTCGCGATGGGTTACTGCAGCGCCAAAATCTTCATGCGGTACCGCAATCTCTATTTTCTGGGCCTGGCGCACGCCGTGATTGGGACAGCGCTGTTCGTGGTGATCCCGGACTCGATCAGCCATCACTTGACGGTTGGGCCGGGCTTCTTTTTGAGGTAATTGTGGGCTAATTAACCGGCCAATCCCTACGTCACGGGTAACTGCTTGATTTTAAATAAGATTGGCCGGTTGATGGCCCCTTAACCGGTCCAATCTTTTGAACGCGCCCTAAATACTTCTGCTGCCTAGACTTACGAGCGCGCGTTTGAAACGATTGGCCGGTTAAGGGGCAGGCCCACGGCCTGCGGCGGCCTCCCAGGCCGCCCTTCCCCGGGCGTTGCCGCGTTTACCGTCGGGTGGGCTGCGGATCGTCCATCAAGCCGGCGGCGCGGCAATGTGGACCACCTCGCCCGGTCGGACATTTGTGAGTGCATCCAGCAACTCCGTCCGGATGGCGCGGTAGTACGCCATCTGATTCTTGGGCACGTGAGCGACGACGACGCCAATTCGAAGCTTTGCGATATTCTGCTGGAATTCGATGCCGCGATCATTTGTGACGAGAACGTCGAATTGCTCCTGCGCTACCGCTAAGAGTGGACCGTCCTCCATCGCGCCCCAACCTTGATCGCGGACCGTCGCGACCTCCTGGCCGCCGAAGAGTTGCTTCACCCTGGGATCTACGCATTCGTCAATGAGGATGCGCATTCTAGAATCTGCGTATTGGCGAGGTCAAGCACAGCGAGGACTTGCTGCCGTGTGATGGATGGATAGAGCACCAGAAACTGGTCGATGGTCTCGCCGCCTTCAAGAAAATCGATGAGGCTCTGCACGGGTACACGCGTGCCCCGAAAGCACGGAGAGCCGCTCATGCGCCCGGGGTTTATCCAGATCGCCTCATCCAGGCGGTTTCTTTGTTCAGCGGTCACATCCTCAGATTAAGCCATTTTGCTGGGGTGGTGCAAGGCTGAGAATTGTCCGGGCGGGGCCGCAGCTTTACACGAACGCGGACCGGCGAACTAGCGGCTTGAGCAAGTAGTCCATGGCCGCCAGGCGGAAAGCCTCCACGGCCTGATCGTAGGCTGTGAAAAAATGAAAAGCGGTAGTTCCATGCCGGACTCCCGCAGTTCGCACACCACAGACATGCCATCCTGCCCAGGCATGTGGACATCCATGAAAGCCAAGTCCGGCGTGCACCACGGCGCGGGGTTTTCATCGCTGCCCGTGGGCCGCACGACCATCCTGACAGGGCTGCAGGCGAGACCGCGAAGGAGATCATGACCCAGGCGATTCGCCCGGGCCGTGTGCTTGCCGCGAGCGTCTACCGCAACTGGAAAGTCACGCTGATCGACTGAGTGTTGTCGGAAAAGCAACCCGGTACACTCTCGCTGCATGAATCGCTGTAGCCGAGGTAGAGATACGTTGCCGTCTTCGGAACCCGGAACACCTGATCGGTGCCAATGCCCGTGCCAGTCTTGCCGTCGCCAATGAAGAAGATCTGCCCAATGGCCGGGCTTAGGGCTGTGAAGTTGGTCTGAATTCCGCCTTGGGAGCTGTTGCTATAATAAAACCGCAACGACGGCGGCGCCGATGTGGGAAGACTGTCTTCCAGGAATACGCCTACCAGAGCCCCCGCGAAGTCGGTATAATCCAGACCCGAGAAAGGGCCAATCGGATTGTTGATGTGCCAGCTGCCGCCATAGAAATTAGTGAGCTCGCTAACGCCATCGGGGCCCCAGGGAACGTAGCCGCCCTCACCCGCCCAGAATCCCACGACCTTTGAGAATATGATGTACTGCCCGGCCTTGGCGGGAAAGCTGTAGGCCGCAGGTGGTTGCCCGTCGCTGCCGTCGGTGTACCCGCCTGCCTGGTGTATATCCATCGTCGCACTGACCGTCAAGGTCTGACTTTGAGACTGAGCCAGCAACGAGGTCGTCAGTGCCAGGGTCAGAGCTAAGACCGAGGCCACCTTTGCACGCCTTGTCCCAAGCTGCCATCCGGAAGCGGTTCTGGTAAGCATTTGAGAGAATTCTCCTCGCGCTATTACATCACACCTCCGCCCACAGAGCAATGGTTTTGGAGTTCTCCGCCGGTACGCACCCCGGCCCAGCCTCTTCAAACGGTGCACTATAGTGAATCCAGGTGCGCTGCACTCAATCGAAGAGGCTCGCCGACGTCCTGGCCTGCTGTCGCCATTCGCCGCCATCGTCCCAGGCCATTCGGACATAACTTGCGCACATCCTTGCCGGGCCGGCCCTGCGCGCCTGCCAGAGGGCGTCCGCACTGCTCGCTTATCCGGTCGAACGGGCACCCTAAGGGAGCGCCAGCGAGATCAAGCAAACCACCCATCGGCTTGGAAGTCTTCGGCCACCCATCCGCTGCGTGATAACCCAAGCTTCCGCAAGCTGATCGAGCGCATGGGCCTCGTTTCGAGATAGGCCCTCTACGCGCCCTAACCTAAAGCTTGAGCAGTTCTCTTAGCCGCTTGGTCTGCACCCGGCTGACCGGAATCTCCGTGTGCTTCCGATCGTCCATGCGGAGCTGGTAGCTGGACT
>JBEKOS010000615.1:0-2628 GCA_049521535.1 Terriglobales bacterium
CTCCCGCGACTGCAACCCTAAGGTGAAATGTTGCCGTTCGTCGGCAATAGCGAATCCGGCTCGCTTCGCACACGTGGCAGGGCACGACCGTAGTCATCCCAGAACGCGCCTCAAATTTGCGGGCTTAAAAGGGCGCGTGAGATGCCGCAGGCTGTCCCACCTCTCATTCCGCTCCTCACTCTCGCCTCTCTGACCCGCTTCTCTAGCGCCGGAGGCGCGGCATACGTTAGCCCCGGGCGTAAGCCCGAGGAACGATGAAGTGAAGAAGTCGTACCACTCTGCCGAAGGCCCCGCCAAATCCGCGCGCGTGGTTTTTCCGCGCGAAATTTGGCATGGTTGAAGAAGCTCTGCACTTGCGATGAGTTGCATAGATTCTTCGGCCAGGCATCGGAGCGTTTATGAAGCGCCCTGGTCGTTAGCCGTTTCTAGCTCATGGCCCAATCGGCGCCGGGAAAGGTCCGCGTCATTCGCTTTTCAAATCCACCATCCGAAATCCCAAATGCTAAATTTGTTCTCTGTGTCTCTGCGGTGAGGTTTTGTGAACACGCTTGACATCGCCATCATAATTTTCTATCTGGCGGGCGTCACCGCCTTTGGCCTGCGCTTTCGCCAGCGCCGGCATTCCCTCAAAGACTATTTTCTTGCCGATCAGACGATCCCATGGTGGGCGATTTCGCTCTCCATCGTATCCGCGGAGACGAGCACGCTTACCATCATCAGCGTACCCGGTCTGGCCTATGAAAAGGATTTCGGGTTCCTGCAACTGGTGCTGGGCTATCTGCTGGGACGCGTGATCATCAGCTTCATCCTCATTCCGCAATATTTCCGGGGACAACTCCTTACCGCGTACCAACTGATCGCCCGGCGTTTCGGCGAAAAACTGCGGACGCTGACCGCCGGGCTTTTTCTGCTCACGCGGGCGGCGGCGGAGGGCGTGCGTGTGTTTGCCGTCGCCATTGTGGTTGGTATTGCCCTGTCGAGCCTGCTGGCAGGTTTAAGCGACTTCGGCAGGGACGCCGTAGCCATCGCCACCGTTATGGCACTCACCATGATCTACACCTTCGAGGGCGGAATGGCGGCGGTCATCTGGACCGACGTGGTGCAGATGGCGATCTACCTGGCCGGCACGCTCGCCGGACTCTTCACCCTTCTTCATCTCGTGCCTGGCGGCTGGAGCACCATCCACGCGGTCGCCGGCGCGGCGGGCAAATTTCGCGTCTTCGATTTTTCCTGGAATTTCTACCAGACCTACACTTTCTGGTCGGGGCTGATCGGCGGCGCGTTCCTGACCACGGCCAGCCACGGCACGGACCAGCTCATCGTGCAGCGCTTGCTCGCCGCACGGAACCAGCGGCAGTCGCAGTGGGCGCTGCTGGCCAGTGGCGTGGCCGTCCTGGTTCAATTCTCGCTCTTCTTGCTGATCGGGGCGATGCTGTTTGTCTTCTATCAACTCTCGCCGCCTGCCATCATGATTACCAAAACCGACAGGATTTTCCCGACTTTCGTCGTCAGCCGGATGCCGCACGGCATCAGCGGCCTGCTGATCGCCGCCATCCTGGCGGCAGCCATGTCAAACCTGAGCGCCGCCCTGAATTCGCTTTCCTCTGCGACGATTGTTGATTTCTACGTACGGCTGTGTCCGAAGTCAAGCGAAGCCCGGCGATTATCTTGGTCGCGAGTGGCAACCATCGCCTGGGGACTGGTTCTGTTTGGGCTGGCCCTGCTCTCGCGCCGCGGCGGCAAGGTGGTGGAGGCCGGCCTCTCGATAGCGTCGGTGGCTTACGGATC
Organism: Terriglobales bacterium; assembly: GCA_049521535.1. Classification (GTDB taxonomy): domain Bacteria; phylum Acidobacteriota; class Terriglobia; order Terriglobales; family Acidobacteriaceae; genus CAZUCM01. Next base: position 1,789 of record JBEKOS010000615.1, read on the forward strand.
GCTGCTCGGTGTATTCCTGCTGGGCGTGCTTACCCGCAAGGCCAGCGAACGCGGCGCCATGGTCGGCATGATCTGCGGATTCGCCGCCAACGTCTATCTATGGCAGTTCACACGTGTGCCGTTTACCTGGTACGTGGTGATCGGCTGCGGGATCACGTTTGGGGTGGGTTACGGAGCCAGTTGCCCATTTGTCTCCAACGATTAACTCGCCGACAGCAATGAGGACCGGAACGCTGTCAAGAAACAGAGTCCTCGTAACGCGTCACGGGTGTCTGATCATCCCCTCGGCGCTTGTGCAGCGCCGCTCAGCGCGCAACGTCGGGCAGGGTTCCTACAAACACTCGCCCATCTCGTCCAACTCCAGCTACGACGTTCTGGTCACCCGCCACTTTGACAGCGGTTACGTCCAGCGCCCCTTCTGGAAGCTGCGACGTCAGGACGAGCGGTGCCGCATTCCCCGGAACATACCGGGCAAGGTAGGCCTGCCCGTATTCTCCACCTAAGAGAAAATAGCCGTGCCCACCGGCAAGGCCGTGCAGCTTAAAGGAGGCCGGAAACTGGTAGTAAATATTGACGACCGCATGCTGGCCGGGATCAAACAGCGCTAACATCTGTGTTGTGCCATTCTCTCGCTCCAAGCCTTGAATAAAGAATTGGCTCCCGTTGTAAGCGGAGCGTTCAGTCATCCCCCAATTCGTCATCAGCTCTGCGGTGAGGTCCCTTAGTTCCCCTTTCGAAGAAACCCAGCCCACCGCCGGGGATACGCTACTAGATCCACCTTCTCGCGCTCCGGCGATCAGGAACGAATCACCCACCGCAGAGATGGTATTCACCGCAAAG
>JBEKOS010000616.1:0-3046 GCA_049521535.1 Terriglobales bacterium
CGAACTTCTATGGGGTATACATCAACAACCCGACCACGGCGACCAATAGCTGGGGGTTGTACACGCTGGCGGCGAAGAACTATGTCAGCGGCGACCTGGGGATTGGGGTGACGGCGCCGACGAAGGCGCTGGAGATCAACGGCAGTATCAAGCTGGACACGCTCGGCAACGGTATTACCTATCCCGATGGTTCGGTGCAGACCACAGCCACGATTCCGGGCAGCGGCACGATCACCAAAGTGACCGCCGGCACGGACCTGACCGGCGGCGGCAGCAGTGGAGCGGTCACGGTGAACCTGGACACGACGAAAGTGCCCACGCTGGCGGCGGCGACGAACACCTTCAACGGGAGCATTACGGCATTGTCGTTCATCGGCAACGGGTCAAACCTCACGGCCGTTAACGCTGAGCTGTTCGATGGCTCTCCGTCGGGCTCATTTGCCCAACTGTCGTCGGCGAGCAACCCGTTTACGGGAGCTGTGAGTGCAGCGTCATTTAGCGGTAACGGCGCCGGCCTGAGCAACGTTACGGCCACGAATTCCGCAGCGCTCGGTGGTGTGGCAGCAAGCGGCTATCCGACCCTGGCAGCCACTCCAAATGTGTTTTCCGGTACCGAACAATTCACGTCGTCGCAGGTGGGCGCGATTCTGTACGTTGACAACTCGTACAGCGGTTCAGCCAGGGGAATTGATGGCATCGTCGACGGAACCGATGGCATCGGAGTTTACGGCGAGGCGGACCAAGGCACGACCGCGCATGGAATCTGGGGATACAGCGGTGGGGCTTCCGTCGCCGGCGGTAACGGCGTTTATGGTCTTTATGGCACGCCCAGTTCAGAGGGCGCGGACAGGTCTGAGTCGGGCTATGGTATCTGGGCCGACACGAGTACGGGAAGTGGCGGTATCCTTGCGACGGCGGATACAGCCGTGGCCGGCGCATTTTTCAACAACAATTACTTTACCGGCAACTACCTGGGCGCCGCGCTTTGGGCGGAGAACGATTATCCACAAGCGACTGAGACGGCGTACGTTTTCATCGCGGAAGGAGCCGAGTCAGGCGGCATTTTCCCCAGTTGTAGCATTGATACGACCGGATCGCTCACCTGCAGCGGCTCGATCAACGGTGCGGTCCGGACCCGTGACCAGCGCTCGCTGGAGACCTACAGCATGCAGTCAACCGAGAATTGGTACGAAGATTTTGGTTCCGGCCGGATGCAGGACGGGACGGCAATTGTCTCACTCGATGCTGACTTTGCCGATTTCGCCAACACCGGGGCTGACTATCATGTCTTTCTCACACCCATGGGCGATACCAGAGGCTTGTATGTGGCAAGCAAGTCCGCCACCTCGTTTGAGGTACGAGAAGCCGGCGGAGGCCGCAGCACCGTTGCCTTTGATTACCGCATTGTAGCCAAACGCAAGGGGATGGAATCCTTGCGGTTACGGGATGTCACTACGCGTGAAAATCAGCGACTTCTGGCAAGTGAAGGAAGACGCGCCGCCAAGCCGCCCGCTCCGGAGCGACCGCGCCGAAACGAACGATTGTCCTTGCAGCAGCGATGAGCCATGCGGAGCTTTGCAGGTGTTTGACATTGTGCATGCCCCCAACATTTGTAACATTTGTTCGCCTGAGCGCCGCCGTGTGCCTCTGTGCGGTCAGAGACTGTGGTTTTGCGGCGCGAAGGACCTATGAACCTGGCTTGCGCGTAGCGGGGCGCAGGGGAGTGCACAGATTCCTCGCCACGCGCCCCCACGATCCTGCGGCTGCTCGTTTGATATCGGCACGAGGCTCAGGATGACAAGGGCCTTGCCAGGTGATTGACATGAGGCATTCCCCTCTATCGGTCATCCCTTGGGCGGCCTCAGGGCAGGCTCTGCGCGCCGCCACTCTGTATTGCCCTCTGCGATTATTCTTGACCGCTGTTCGTGCTGCCGTGATAGGATTCCAGCCATTCGGAGTTTGCGTGGGTTTTCAATCTCAGCTTGAGGAGCATGTATGCGTATCCGTTTCGTGGTGACCATTCTGCTGGTGTTCTCGGCAATTTCCGTTTTCGCACAGACCAACGCAGCAGCAACCTCGACCACGGTAGCGGTGCCGACCCTGGTGCATTATTCCAGCGCCTTGCCGATGACCAACGCCACCGTGGGCGTTACCTTCGCCCTATATAAGGACCAGACGGGTGGAGCACCCCTCTGGCTGGAAACGCAAAACGTCTCGCTGGACGGTAATGGCCGCTACACCGTCAACCTGGGCGCGAATCACGCCGGTGGAATTCCGGCCGAGCTGTTCGCCGCGGGCGAGGCCCGCTGGCTGGGGGTGCAACCGGAAGGGCAGCCCGAGCAGCCACGCGTGTTGCTGGTAAGCGTGCCCTATGCCATGAAGGCCGCCGATGCCGACACCCTCGGCGGGTTGCCGGCATCGTCGTATGTGACCGCCGACCAGTTGAACGACTTCGGGGCCGCGCAGCCTGTTCTTCCCACATCTGGGCCGCAAAGCGCACGGGCCAGATATGGGGCACCAGACACTTCGGATGTGACCCCATCGCCGTGTTCTGCCGTGACCAGTGACGGCACTGCCGTGGCCAACTACATCACCAGGTTCACCGCACCTCCCCTGGACCTGGAACCGGCGGCCCAGACTGCGACCTCCGGCAGCATCTTCGCCGAGCACATGATCATGACCGTCAATCCCACGGCCAATAGCGCGGCCTCGATGGCCGCGTTTTCCGCGCAGGCCAACACCAGCACGGGGAACGCCTTTAAAATTCCTGGTGAACCACTTTGGCACGGGGACGATGGCCTCCATGTACGGCAGCAACTACGCGGTGCAGAACCGTGCCGCGGGCACGGTGGTCAACGCCGTAGGATTTTACTCTGCAATCAATAATCTCAGCACCGGGACGATCAGCAACGGTTACGGCCTGTGGGTGCCGGCGCCGACCAACTCGGGGGGCGGCGTATTCACGAACTTCTATGGGGTATACATCAACAACCCGACCACGGCGACCAATAGCTGGGGGTTGTACACGCTGGCGGCGAAGAACTAT
>JBEKOS010000617.1:0-2566 GCA_049521535.1 Terriglobales bacterium
CACCCGCAAGCTGAATCCCTGCTCGCCAATGGTGGCGTAATCGTAGCCCGCATCGCTCGGCCAGCACGCTACAAGCGTCAATGGGGCATCGCCCGTGTTTACCACGCGGTGCGCCATTCCGCCAGGAACGTAGTGGGTTGTTCCCGGGCTCATCTCCTGGACGGAGGCGCGCCGCTGCTCGTCCATCAACACCAGCATTCCTGCCCCGGAGACGGTCGTATAAAATTCCGCCCGATCACGCCGGGCATGAAAATGGCCGCGCGTCATGAAGTACTCTTCGCCGACCATTCCAGGAAACACTGTCGAGTTTCCCCAATAGAGACCGCCCTCGGTGCCCTGGGCCACCGGTTTCCAGTACTCCACCGCATACACGACTGTCGCCGGGTCCGCCAGACTCCGAGCGTGCTCATCGAGAAAGACGCGATTCATCTGGCCAAGTGTCTTGCATCCACGCTCGATTCGGGCGTCGTTGCCCATCGAGCCGGTCCTTAAATCCATGCGAATCGGTGCCGGCGGACTCATTGTTCCTGTCAGAGATTTCGTGTTCATTGCAACCGATCATAGCTCGCGCCAAAAGCCTGGGCAAGCAAAAATGCTCCTTTTAGACAAAAAAGAGCATTAAATAGCGCTATTTCTAGATAAGATTGACAGATTATGTTCGTTCGATGTCAAATGGTTAAGTTTGCCGGGCGTCGGAGTTTGCTACGCCGGCCCCAGGAGCTTTGAGAACTTGCCTGCTCAGCCGTCTTTCCGTTCCGGCTCCATCTATTCCATCGCGATCACGGGCGCGATTGCCGGTCTGCTGTTCGGCTTCGATACCGCCGTCATCAATGGCGCGCTGCTAACTCTGCGCATTCACTTTGCCCTCTCTGAACTTCAGGTGGAGTTTGCCGCCAGCAGTCTTCTGTATGGCTGCCTCTTTGGGGCCATGCTCGCAGGCGTGCTCAGCGACCGTTTTGGACGCCGATCCATCCTTCGCCTCAGCGGCTCGATCTTTCTTCTATCCGCGATATTCGCCGCGATTCCCGCGACCTTTAGCGAATTTATGGCGGCCCGCTTGCTCGGCGGCCTCGGCATCGGCCTGGCTTCTACGATTGCTCCCCTCCACCTTGCTGAGGTTGCGCCGCCACACAAGCGCGGCAGCATCGTGACTCTCAACCAGGTGGCGATTGTCACGGGCATTCTCATGGCTTATTGCACAAACTGGTCGCTTGCCGTTGCCGGCGAGTCGGCATGGCGATGGATGTTCGGCTCCGCGGCCGGCCCGGCCCTTGCTTTCATCGTCTGTCTCCGCCTTGTTCCGGAAAGTCCTCGTTGGCTCATCCAGCAGCATCGTTTGCATGAGGCAAATCAGTCGCTCCGCGTGATTGGTGGCGAGGCCTACCGCGCGGAACAGATTGAAGCGATCCGTTTCGCGATCGCCCAGGAGAATCCGGACCCCGGCTGGGTCGGCCGGTTGCGTCGGCCCCTCATTCTCGCGGTCGTCATTGCCGCCTTGCAACAGGTGACTGGAATCAACGCTGTCCTCTACTATGGCTCGCTGCTGTTCGTCACTCATGGTAACGGGGGAAGCGATCGGCACGCATTCGCAGCCAACGTTCTGGTGGGGGTCACCAATCTCCTCTTCACGCTGATCGCCCTCCTCATCATGGATCGCATCGGGCGCCGCACCTTGCTTACCGGTTCGGTGGCCGTGATGCTTGCCTCGTTGCTGCTGCTGGTCGTTGCCTTTCACCGCACGAAGCCTTTTTTCCCACTCGTTGTCGGCAGCACCATGCTCTATGTGGGAGCTTTCGCCACGGGACTCGGTCCCGCAGCCTGGGTCTATATGTCGGAGATATTTCCGACCAATATCCGAGGACGAGCCATGTCCATTGCCACCACTGTCTTATGGCTTAGCTGTATCGCCGTCTCCAACTCCTTCCTCACGCTGGTGCGGTCGGTAGGCGCGGCTGGAACGTTTGGCGTATACGCAGGCATCTGCGCGATTGGAGTGATCTTCTTTTCCCGTCTTCCGGAAACCCGCGGCAGGTCGCTTGAAGAGATCGAACAATCCTGGAGCTCTTGATAGTCGTGTTCCGCAAGCGAAATTCGGCACAGTGCAAGTTGTCGGTACCTGGTGTAGAGGGGTATGCAGAGGCAGCTCAAACAGTGATTAGATGTGCAGAATCTGGTGGTTTCAAGATCTGCCATGCATCCGGATCCGCAGTGCCGAGCATGGTTCAGGAATCCGGAAAGGGACTGCGGCAAGGCGAGAAATATTTTGTTGTTGACAATTTCGCCAAACAACCAATAATATTTTCTCGCACATGAAGGTTACCGGTAATCCAAGGCCAAAAAACAAGGGTTTGCGGTAATCCAGACGGCAACCGACGGCCCCAGGAAGTGCCCGGTAACAAAAGAGAACCGAATTGATGGTGGCGTTGAAAGCAAGGCCGGAATGAGAGTGATGTCGGAGATTATGATAACGTTTGCAGACGCTCAAGCCTTCCGCAACCCTATCGTCGGCGCGCGAGTTGCAGAGGTTCCCGGATTCCGTTCGTTTGCGGTTGGGTTGTGCGTACTG
>JBEKOS010000618.1:0-2555 GCA_049521535.1 Terriglobales bacterium
CACCACGTCCGCGGCGGTGCATCCGCACAGCCCGAGCAGAACCAGTTCCATGGGACCGTTGCCGGATTTGGTTTCGCCGGCATCGACCACGATGGCGTGACCGCTGGACGCCGTGGCGATGAAGCGGTCGTGGTCAGTCCATTGCGCGCGGGCTTCAACCATCTTCCTTACTCACGGCGCCGCTTGCGGAGCCTGGACGTCGCACGGGTATTTACCGGAGGTGGTGCACGCGGTAATGACCGTGCTGGCGCCGTAGGTCTCCACAAAGTATACCTGTTGAGCCCCAGCCATGGTACCGGCGGCGACGCTGTTGTCAATGATCATGGCGCCGGTGGGAGCGGTATTGCTGAAGGATTGCACCTGCAACGTGTCGGCTTTGGTGACGGCGGCGGGCCAATTGGTGGCCGTATAACTGACGATACAGCCGGCCGGACTGGCGCTCGTGCACGGCGGGCTGAATCCACACAAAATCTTGGGCGTGCACCCGTCGTTGGTGCTAAAGAACAAGTAGTCGGTGCTCGTGGTGGAATTGTAGAATTCCGTCAACGGGGAAACGGAGGCCCAGGAGGTGAAATCACCATTCAGGGCATTCGAGCCTAACTCCGGGCCCGCCGTGGCGACGTTCATCACGTTGTTCGCAATAGGAATCTGAGTCAGGTATGCCGGCCCATAAACATTTGTTCCCGCATAAATGTTGCCGGAAGGACTGGAGTGATTGGCAGAATTGAAGTAGATGTTATCGAAGCTTCCGGCATAGATTCCCTCGACTGGGACACCCTCGGTATCCCCATTCGTTGCATATGCGTATCCCACCTGGTCCGCGGTGATATAGTCGCAGACGCCCGGGGGAGGCTGACAAGGATGTGCAGGGTAGAATTCCATGACCACCTCCCAGCAATTATCGCCCAGCGACGAGCATCCACTGGTGTCGGGAGAGTTGAAGCTCGAAACAAAAAAGTACTGGGCCAGCGAAGTTTCGTCGATCAGAGGAGCGTCCCAGCTTCCATAACCCACAATTCCGCCCGGCTGCAGATCGCTCCATGAGGCGCTCGTGGCGTTTACCGAATAGAGACCGTCGTAAAAGTCGCTCACGAAGACGTTCCCCGTGCCCTCGTCCAGGGTAGGTGAAGCGACGTGGTAATCGGCGCTGGCCAATCGCACCGGCCAGGGCGACCCGGCCTCGGCCGGCGTGCCCAGAAAAACGCCGGTGAACTTGTGCAGGTAATTTCCTATGTCGCCCAGCCACAAGGTGTCCGATCCGTAATCATAGAAAGGATTGGAAAGATCGTCCAGGTTCCCGCCGGCAAGGGCGATCGTGGTCATACAGGGCGCCGTACAGGAACGGTAATTGGCATTGCTGACGGCGGTAAGGGTTGTGGGGCTGGCCAGCGAGCCGCCGGTCCCGCCTACCGTGCATCCGGCTGTGGTCGAGCATGGTTTCCATTTCAAAAGAACCACGCTGGAGGGGTGGCTGCCGGAATTGCTGTACTGCACGAGAGCAACCTGTGTTCCGTCCAGCGAAACCACCGGGGACAGGTTGCTGGCGCTGCCGGTGCCGGTATTGTAGGCCCAATAGACGGTGTGAAAACTGCCGCCGCAACCGGAATACAGATTGTTGTAGGCGATGATCGTCGCCTGGGTGGTGGCCCCATAGAAACCGGTAGGGTACATTATCCAGTCCTTGGAGCAGCTAGCGGTGGTTGTGCTGAAACTATACTTGAGTGCCGTAACATTATTTGCCAGGCTATAGGGCGCCGTAAATGCGCCGGCGTTACCGATGGACCAACTTGGCGCTGCCGGAGTAACACTGGAGGCGGAAGACATCTCCAATGGATCACTGAACAGCCTGCTTTCGGAAATTGCCTCCGGAAAATCCAGGAACGCTTCGTCCGCGCGCTCGGTTAGCAGTTCCTTCCGGAACACAACGTGATTGCTTGCCAGGTCAGATTTTCCTCCAAAGGCGCCGTCGCCGCCGCTCTCCGGTGCGGGCCGGTCCGCAGGAAATGGACCCTTGGGGGCATCTGTCAGCGGATCGCGGCTGCCATGGCCAATCGCTTCGGGGAAAAACACCGGCATCTGTCCGCGGGGATCTTTGAGGGCGATTTCTACCCTTTGAAAATTTCCTTTTCTGCTAAGCCGCTGCCGCCAGGGCTCCGCCCCTTCAGAAACAGCGGGCCCAGGGTTCCGCAACCGCTCTTCCCCGCCGCCGGATTTCGCGTTCGCCGCCTCGTTGGCGCGAATCGTGGCCAGGAGCTTATCCACCTCGGCGGCGTGCGGCCCGCGCACGGGCTCTCGCCGGCGCAACTGCTGCAGGATGTAGCGCGGATTCTCAACCACCTTCAGCCAGTTGTCATGCGTGCCGTTCTGCAGGGCCTCCTCTTCGGTGCCGGGATCGGAGAAGACCACGTGTTCGTGGGTCCAGTCGTGAGGAATACCGGTGATCACCTGGCCACCCACGACAATCTGCGGGCGATCGGCGTCGGCGCCTGCCCCGGATGCTTGTGCCCAGGCAGAAAGATTGAGGAACAGGCTGGTCGCCCCCAGCAGGACGACCC
>JBEKOS010000619.1:0-2553 GCA_049521535.1 Terriglobales bacterium
TTGGGGCAATTGCACCTGCGGCAGGAGCGGTCGTGAGCGAATTTGCAGTCGGCCGAATGGCGGGAAAAGACGGAAAGCAGCATGGGGCTCCCCACTTCAGAGGTGAGTTTGCCCGCATGGAACAGGTCGGTCAAAAAGGGAGCAACGTACAAATCACGTACAAAAATGCCCCTCAAATTTACCTATGGAAGATATGTCGTTCATCAATAACGACTTAAGTATGGTGGAGGCGGCGGGAGTCGAACCCGCGTCCGAAATCGCTGTCAGCCAGGAGTGTCCATGCTCTGTCCGCTTCCGCATGTTTTCGCCCGCGGCGCTCAGAACGGACAAGATGCGCCGAAAACTAGTCCGATGATCTTATAACTGCAACACGGACCGAGCTGCAGCCACCAGCCTGCTGAATGACGTCCTGCTCGCAACCCACAGGCGAAGCCGCGAAGGACGGCTGCTTAGTTAATTAAGCAGCAAGTGCCAGATTATCGTTGGCAACTTTTGTTTTGCAGGCGATTACGGGTGCCCACACCCCGACATGCCTCCTGAGCCGCAATCGATCCCGTCGAAACCGTGACGCCCCCATTTGGCGCTGTGCATTGGATGATCCAAGCTGCGCTGCGGGTGCGAGCCGGGCCAGACTGGCTCGTGCTGCATCCTTTCATTTTACGCCATTTCCGGATCCTGAACGGCCCAAAGGTGATAGCGTTGCAGAGTCGGAGCACCCCGAACTTCTCAAAAGGATGGAATCATGCTTGCAAGCGTTTTGCGCCTCAGCGTCAAGATGACCGCCCATGAAGGCCAGCTGGAGAAGTTCAAAGCCATTGCCCGGCAGATGACCGAAGCCTCCGGAGCCGAGCCCGGCACACTCGGCTATGAGTGGTTCACGGATGGCGGCAGCCGATTTCGGCTTGAGGAAGTCTACACCGGCGCCGATGCCGTCCTGGCACACTTCATGGGAACTGCGGTTAGAACGCTCGTTCCGCAACTGGCCGCCCTCTGCACCATCGATGGCTTTGAAATCTACGGCGACCCCGGCCCATTGGTCACACAGATCGCTGCCGGCTTTGGGGCGGAGATCTTCCCCTACTGGATCGGCCTTAGCCGCTGATCCCATCTCACGGGGTTCGGTTCACCGCAGCTCAGGATTCCAGCTCTACTGTTTCTCCAGATCGATCGACTCGTATTCGTGCTGCGCAATGCCGGCGCGGATCTGCGCCGGCGTCCATCCCAATTGGGTCTTCTTCTGATAGGCGTAGAAGGCTTCTTTCGCGCACGTCGAACACTCGGTGCCGTGCAGCGTCTCGTAACAGCTCCTCAGGCTGGTGTGGCCCAGTGCGCGGTCGCAGCGGCAGTTGCACGGAAGCTGGTAAAGCACGTTGCCGATCTTGATCGCCTGCTGGTAGACGTGGACCTGCCACGGGTAACGGAAGTTCTCGCCGGTCAGCTTCGCGCCCGACAGGATCGGCGGCAGCTCGCTGACCTTGAGCGGAGCCGATGGGTGATAGGCAGGAACATCGTCGGAGGGGTTCGAAAACTGGGCATAGCTAGCGGCAGTAAGAGCGGCGGTGGCGAAGCCAAGGATCCAGCGGGGATAAATTGCGGTTTTCATGGAAAGTAGCGTCCAGAACTTCATTGTAGACGAAGGCCGGATCACGATGTAATCCATGATTCTTGCGTCCGGTCCAGGCTTCCGCGTCGCCTCCCGCACAATCGTTTGGCTTTGCACCAAAAAAAGACGGCACGAACTTGTCTTGCTGTTCGTGCCGGGAGGCCAGTGACGCAAACTACTCCCGGTGATAAGAGCGATTGTGCTCTCAGCACCGGAATATCTACACTATACAATAGATTCCCGAAAATGCAAATACAAAAATCGAAATCTTGTGGAAAACATTCTCCAACCACCGCCCGACCTCGCGCGTCCAATAGCTCTGTGACCGATTCCAATTCGATACGGAACTGAAAAAGCCATGTCAGATAATTTGAATTCAATTACTTCCGGAAATTCACCAGAGGTTGCGCCAACGGTTTCCACGTGGGTCAAGGTGACCGCAATAGCCGCTGTGTCAGTCCTGGCGGGGGGCATCGCCGCTGCCTGGTTTTACCGCAAAACCCTCCTAAAGCTCCAACATGCTGGAGCCGAGACCGAAAATTCCAATTTTGGAATCGAGATGGCGCATTCCGCCGACGATAACTGACCAGCGTTGACTCCCAATTCCGGGTGCGGCTGGCTAGCCCGCCGCACCCGAATCAGAACTTACATGTTTCCGCCGCGGCTCGCCGGCGGCACCATCCCATTCATCCGCAGGTAAACGACCATCTGTCCATAGTGATCCATCAGGTGGGCAAGGCCGAATGAAACCATTCCGGCGCGCGTTCCGTGCGTGGTGGTAATAAAGGCGTTGTCGGGGGTCATCCCGTCCACCAGCTGGTGGGCCAGCTTGAACGAGTCCTTCAGCGCCTGGACGATGTCGGCCTTCGAGGTCAGCTTCTCGGTGGCTTCGCTCCGGGACTTGTCTTCGGCATCGGTGAAGGCGTCGCCCGAAAAGAAGAAGTAGTTGG
>JBEKOS010000620.1:0-4122 GCA_049521535.1 Terriglobales bacterium
GGTACCATCGGGGGATCTGGGATACCTGACATTGTGGCCGGATGGGGAAACACAGCCGGTGGTCTCAACGCTGAACGCGGCGGATGGGGCGATCACGTCCAACATGGCGATTGTGCCGAACATGGACGGCAAGACGGATGCGTATGCCAGCGGCACAACGCAGTTGGTGTTGGATATATCGGCTTACTTCGCGCCGTAGGTCCCTTTCCCTTGGGACATGCGGCGGCCGAGGCGGCCGTTGCTCACGACTCACAGCCGGAAGGTGACAGTCTGTTACTGGCTGTACCACCAGCCTCTCGCTGTCTGGCGGTGCGAGTGGCCTTGTCTGCAAGAGCTTCCGCTGCGTTGCTTTATGGAATTGAACTCTCAAGACGAATGACAGCTTTCGCCCAGCGTTTATGAAGTGCTGAGTGAATGCCAAGTTTTCGGCAAACGCGGCGGGATGACCCAGCGGGTGCCACATACACGCCCATCCAGTTGAGAAAGCACGATTAACTTCTTTGGTGGTGCTGGTCTGTCGCCCGGCACGGTGGAAGCGAATGCCGCCAACAGAAGAATTAGAATGCTACAGTCCCTCCGTATAACATATGACATCCTAGGAGCCCAAGATTTGTTGTATAGTTAGGGGCACATTTGCTGCTCTGCCTTGTTTACCAGGACCAGGCGCATTGCAGATTCCAAGGTGGGGGATCGGAAACACTATGCTGTGCCGTGCCTTTCTCGTCCTGGTATCACACGTCAAGCACACTTCATTCAGCAGGCGCCTACTATTTGCGCTGGTTACTGGCGGCGTAGCATCCATCATGGTGTTGTCGGCGCCGGCGCAGATTATCAGCACGGTTGCGGGCGACGGAACCGCAGGCTACAGCGGCGACGGTGGTTCGGCGACCGGTGCGGAGATTAATTACCCCCTCGGGGTTGGCGCTGATTCGGTCGGCAACCTGTATATCGCGGACGATCAGAACTGCCTGGTTCGCAAAGTGAGCACCACGGGGGTGATCACAACCGTCGCCGGGTATTACGTTGACGACGCCGGTATTAACTCAAATTGCGGATATGGCGGCGATGGCGGCCCGGCTACCAGTGCGACCTTGTATTCTCCCACCACTGTTGTTGCCGACGCAGCGGGCAACCTTTACATCGCGGATAACGTCAACTGCCTCATCCGCAAGGTAACTGCATCAACCGGAATAATTAGCACTGTGGCGGGCAACACCAACGGCGCTGGAATCGGAAGCCATAGCAATTGCGGCTACAGTGGCGACGGCGGCCCGGCGACCAGCGCTAAGTTGTCTTATTCGACCGGGGCCGCAGTGGACTCGGGGGGCAACCTCTACATCGCGGACCGGGACAACTGCCTCATCCGCAAGGTAGCCGCGTCAACCGGGATCATTACAACGGTTGCGGGCATCACCGCTGGAGCGGGAACCCAGAGCAACTGCGGTTTCAGCGGCGACGGCGGCCCGGCAACGAGTGCCCAGATTAGCACCTATTCCGGAGGCGGTGTCGCCACGGATCTGGCGGGCAACTACTATATCGAGGATTACGACAATTGCGCAGTCCGCAAGGTAAACACTTCGGGTGTGATCGAAACGGTAGCGGGAACGCCCAATGTTGGCTGCGGTTATAGCGGCGATGGCGGTCCTGCGACGAAAGCTGAGTTGAGTGGTACTTCGTCGTTGGCCTTCGATGCCGCAGGCAACTTCTACATCAACCAGGGAGACTGCCTTATCCGCAAAGTGAACACCGCGGGCGTGATCTCTACGGTGGCAGGAGTCACAGAGGGCGCCGGTTCCGGTTCAAACTGCGGTTATAACGGAGATGGCATCCCGGCGACCAGCTCGGAGTTGGATCGTCCCTTTGGAGTCGCTACGGACTCCGATGGCAATCTATACATCGGAGATCAATATAATCAGCGCATCCGCAAGGTGCCGGTGTTGATCAGGACGTCCACGACGACGTCTTTAACCTCCTCTCTCAATCCGTCCATGGTCGGCGAGACGGTGACGTTTACCGCGACCGTAAGCCCCTCGGGATCTCCCGACCCGACTGGAAACGTAGCCTTCACCTCGAACGGCACTGTCATCACCGGGTGCTCAGCAGAAAAACTCTCGTCTTCCCTCACCGCGACCTGCGCGACCTCCAGCTTGGCGGCGGGGAGTGATGCGATCGTAGCGACTTACTCGGGTGACGCAAATTACGCACCCAGCAGCGGCGCCCTGCTACAAGTCGTCGCGGCAGCCTCGGCCACGACGGTGACGTCCAGCCTGAATCCATCGATGGTCGGGCAGTCGGTGACATTAACGGCGACGGTGACACCGGCCGGACCTCCCACGCCGACCGGAACGGTAGACTTTACCTCGCTTGGAACGACGATCACTGGCTGTTCGGGGGTTACCCTTTCGTCCTCCCGCACCGCGACCTGCACCACCTCCACTTTGCCGGTGGGAACCGATGCCATCGTGGCAAGCTATTCGGGTGACAGCAATTATCTCAGCAGCATGGGGACGCTCGCGCAACTCGTCAACCCCTCGTCAACCCGATTCCAACGGCAGTGCAGTTCTTTTCCGTGACGCCGTGCCGGATTGTCGATACACGTGGCGCCACGGGTCCCTTCGGCGGTCCGGAACTCAGCGCGGGCGAGACGCGCAGCTTTACAGTTCCCTCCGGTCCATGTGCCGGCATCCCCAGCACCGCCGTCGCTTATTCGCTGAACGTCACGGTCGTTCCCCCTGCGCCCTTGGGATACCTCACCATCTGGCCGGCAGGGGAAGGGCAACCCTCGGTTTCCACCCTGAACTCACTCGATGGCCGCGTCAAGGCGAATGCCGCGATCGTGCCGGCGGGAACCTCGGGAGCGGTGAGCGTATATGTAAACAACGCGTCCAACTTACTGTTGGACATTGACGGGTACTTCGCGGCGAGCAGCAGTTCCAGTCTGGAGTTCTATCCGCTTACGCCGTGCCGGTTGGTGGATACGCGCAAGGCCGACGGACCGCTGGGAGGGCCCGAGCTGGTGGCTGCCACCGAGCGCGATTTCCCGATTTTGTCGGGAAGTTGCAGCATTCCCAGCACGGCGCAGGCGTATTCGCTGAACTTCACGGTGGTACCGCCGGCGACTGGCGACGCGTTGGATTATTTGACAGTGTGGCCGGAGGGAGAGACCAGGCCGGTCGTGTCCACCCTGAACAACTTCACGGGGACGATCGTGGCCAACGCCGCCATAGTGCCAGCGGGAACAGACGGCGGTGTGGCCGTGTATCCGAGCAATGCCACCAACCTGTTAATCGACGTGAACGGCTATTTTGCAACGCCAGGGACGGGCGGTTACAACCTCTATACGGTGACACCCTGCCGGGTGCTGGACACGCGCAAGACGACCGGTGCTTTCACCGGCGAGCTTACCGTCAATGTGGCTACCAGTTCTTGTGCTCCGTCGAGCGCCGACAAGGCGTATGTATTCAATGCGACGGTAGTACCATCGGGGGATCTCGGATACCTGACATTGTGGCCGGATGGGGAAACACAGCCGGTAGTTTCTACGCTGAACGCAGCCGACGGGGCCATCACCTCAAACATGGCGATTGTGCCGAACAGTGACGGCAAGACGGATGCCTATGCCAGCGGAACAACGCAATTGATACTGGACATCTCGGCGTATTTTGCGCCGTAGTCTAACCACGGAATGCACGGAAACACTGAAACCGGAAGCAGCGGATTCCCGTCTTCCTCATTCCGTGCATTCCGTGGTTGCAAATGTTGTGGCGCCGGCTTCGTCTATACTTAGGAGGTCGAAAGCGCTCGTTGAAGCTGAAGAGATGTCGTTTGGCCCCAATTCCCCCGTCGAGAACCAGCGGTTAGACTCTTGGAAGGAAATCGCAGCATTCTTCAGGCGCGACGAGAGAACTGTAAGGCGCTGGGAAAAAGAGCGGAACCTCCCCATTCATCGGGTTCCTAGTGGGGAACGGGGCCGCGTATTTGCATACAAGAACGAACTGGCGGCCTGGCTAAACTCTGATCAGGGAAACGGCGCTATTTCAACCGCACCCGATGCGATCCAAGCGGGAGAGGTCGAAGTAACGCTCGGTCGTGGGGCAATTGGCGAGTTGCCGACTCACTCTC
>JBEKOS010000621.1:0-2526 GCA_049521535.1 Terriglobales bacterium
TGCCCGAATGAGCGATTCGGTGACGAGCCGGGAGATATCCCGTTTGAAAGAGACATCCATTGGAGCGGTCGCTACCCTGTCAAGGAGGGGTTCGAGGCGCTTCATGGCGGATGGGTGTTGTCCCGAGATCGGGTCGAGGATGGAGTGAAGATAGAGATGACGGATGGCATCGGTTCGCAATCTGCCGCGCTCAGGCGCCAGCACCACGAAGTACTCCGCAGAGTAGTCGCGCGCATTGACCTCGCTGGGAGCGACCATCGGTTCCATAATCACCGAAAATCGACGGCCGTTGTATGTGCTTATGGGCAGCTTAAGATACAAGTCCGTTGCCAGAAGAACCTTGGCAATGGAGTCGTGAAATTGCACGATCAAGGCATCGTAGTCGGCCTTGCTGCTGATCCAAATCTGGTGCAGACCGGCTGCGGCATAAAAGCGCTCCATGAGCGGCACAAAACCTTGCACGTAGCTTGCATCGGGCGAAAGATCGGCTTCCGGCACCGCCAACTCGAATCTGGGAGGCGGCCCCAACTGTAGGGCCAGGGACACATACTGCGACAAGCCGGCGGAGTTACCGGCGTGCCGGTGGTCACGGTAAAAGCCGCACATTCCCTTTAGGTCACGTTGCGCATCCGGCGAGTTCTGGATTGCATGAATCATCTGAGTCCGAACCTTCTGACGCAGCGGATCAGACACGGCGAGTTCCTGATCATAACCACAAGCATTGATGGCAGCAACGGCACTGAAGACGGTCTCGTTGGAGTCGAAGGTAACCCGGGGCGTCTGCGCCGACGCCAGGGAAACCAAGAAACCGAAACTGCTCAGGAGCAGAAAGCGGAAACCAGAACGACGCACAAATCTCCTGCGGAATACGGAAATCGATTCCCAGTGTAGCAAGAAATCAACTGTCGACTTGGGCTGGTAATTCCCGCGATTAACCATGGAAAACACGGAAAGCACGGAAGAGAGAAGTTGTGTTTCCTTCTCACCTTCCGTGCTTTCCGCATTTCTGCGTTAGAAAAAATTCGACCCGTCTACAATTCTCCGGTTAACCTTTCACATTGATCTTGGAGTACGAAAGCACTGCCTTCCCCCCCGTCGGCTGCCCGAATTCCGTAGCCGGATGAAAGACCGTGAAGATCAACATATTGTTCAACTGCGGCAGATAGTCCTTTGCATCGCTGGGTGCCGACAGGATACGGTAGCTGTGCACCTTCCCGTCCTGATCGATATTGGCCTCAACCACAATGGATTCCGCATTCAGCATGCCCATGCCAATCTCGGAGGGAGAAAAGCGCAACACTGGCGCAGTATAGAGCGACGTAGGCACATCGTTTTCCGATGCCTCAAGCGGCTGGGGCAAGGCAAAAAGTCCAATTAACAAGCCGAAGAAGAGAACGGCGCTCAGTACACCAACCGTGGCAGGTACCATGAACGCATCCAGCGTATTTTGCCAGCGCGTCTGCAATCCGACCCAGGAAAAGCGCCGTTTCTTGGCAGCCTCCTGTGACAGCGCGACGCGCAAACGCAGAGCCAGGTTCGCCGGGGCCGGCTTGCGCCCCAGGTTTGACACCATGCGCTGCGTCTCATAAAGCAATGCGTATTCCTGACGGCAACCCATGCAATTGCTTAGGTGCTCGTCCACCCCGAGCATCTGTTTGCCCGTCACGGCGCCGTCCAGATACGACGACAACAAATTCTTCGTCTCTGTGCACTTCATGACGTAACCTCAAATTCAGAACCAGCCGCCAATTGCCATTCCCTGCTTTCCTGATCCCGGGCGCCGGAATCCCGTTCTAGCGCCTTGCGACTGGGGACAAGCGACTGCTGCCGAAGAAGGGGCAACAGCCGCTCCTTCAGCGCTCCCCGGCCACGCAGGAGTCGCGATTTCACCGTGCCCAGCGTAGTCTCCATCACTTCGGCGATTTCTTCGTACGACAGCTCTTCCAAGTCTCGTAAAACGACAGTGGTGCGATACGGCTCCGGAATCTGCCGCAGTTCCTTCTCCACGCTCGCTCTTAGCTCGGTCCGCCGCAAAGCCTCGAAAGGAGAAATGCGACCGTCTTCGAGTGTGTCCTTAAGAGCAAGCACGCCGTCTTCCGTTCCACCCGCCACCGTCGGCTCAATCGAAGTCTCTTTGGCCTTGTGCCGGAACCACCAGCGGCGCTGGTTCGCGGCTTCATGCACTGCAATGCGGTACATCCAAGTCTTGAGGCTCGAACCTCCATGGAACCGGTTCATGCCCCGAAACACCTTCAAAAAGACTTCCTGGGTCGCGTCGGCGGCATCGGCAGGATCGTTTACGATCCGATAAACCAGACCGTAGATTTGCTGGTGGTATTGTTCGACGAGCCAAGCATAAGCGTCCTCAGAACCGGCTTTCAGGTCCGCGACGACCGATGCTTCTTCGGCCCGGGCAGCAAGCGCGCTGGCGAGTTCGCCCAAAGTTGTTGCTCCCGCCACGCTGTTCATGGCGTTTCTCCTACCATAGCAGGAATTATTACCCGCAACAACACAACTACCGATTCG
>JBEKOS010000622.1:0-3181 GCA_049521535.1 Terriglobales bacterium
TGTCGCCATGTTCAATGCCGAACTATCGAGGTGGCGCGATGCTGGAAGACCGGGGGACCTCGACGCTTTTCTGGTTGATGACGGTTTGAGGATCGCTTGGAGCCGCGACCTGAAGGGCGAGCTGAAGCATGAGAGGCCCCTCGCTTTTGACGCTACCAAGATTCGGACTGCCGAGTACCGCCCTTTTTCCGAGAGACACGTGTATTTCGACCGAGTCTTAAATGAAGAGGTGTATGGGCTGGGTTCGATCTTTCCAACTGTGGTGGGGTCACCCGGCGACTTTCTCATCTGCGTTACGGGACCGGGGTCAGATAAGCCGTTTGTCGCGCTTGCGGCTAACCGGATTGTCGACTTTCACCTTGTAGGAGGTGGTTGCACAAGCCAGTGCTTCCCTTTCTTTGTCTACGATCAAGACGGTTCGAATCGCCGCGAAAACATCACCGACTGGGCGCTTGCCGAATTCCAGCGACACTACAGAGATGACACCATTGCCAAGTGGGACATTTTCCATTATGTGTACGCGGTGCTGCATCACCAAGAATATCGCGAGAGATATGCAGCTAATCTCAAGCGCGAATTGCCGCGCATTCCGTACGCGCCGGATTTCTGGGGGTTTGCCAAGGCTGGCGCGCGCCTGGCCGACCTGCACGTCAATTACGAGCAGCAGCCGGACTCTCCGCTGCAACGGATCGAAAATCCCAAAGAGATGATCGACTTTCGCGTGGAGAAGATGCGCCTGGGCAAGGATAAAACGGCAATCGTCTATAACCGCTTCCTGACGTTGAGCGGCATCCCGCCGGAAGTGTTCGAGTACCGCCTGGGAAACCGGTCGGCGCTGGAGTGGATCATCGACCAATATCAAGTTTCGACCGACAAGCGGAGCGGCATCACAAACGACCCCAATCGGCCTGACGACCCGGAATACATTGTGCGGCTAATCGGGCAGGTGATCACCGTGAGCCTGGAAACCGTGAAGATCGTGAACGGCCTGCCGGAGTTGGGGCTTGCGCCGGCAATTGCAGCGTCGATGACGGAGGCCTGAGTTCAGCCATGAACGGGTTTAGAGATAACGAGGGGAAATGAGATGGCGGCAAGTTGCACAGGCGCGATGTTGATTTCCGCAGCGGTCGGCTTTTTTCTCGGGTGGGCGATGAGTTCCGCGCCCGCGAAGAAAGAGAAGAAGATGCCCTTTTTTAAGTGTCCGCATTGCGGGGAGCCATTACGGCGCGGAGTGAAAGTGTGCAAGCACTGCAAGCGGACTATCAAGAAGACCACGGCCAAGGCGGGTTCTGACACGGAAAGCGATTCAGAGGACGAGGACTAGGAGAGATGCTAACGCAGGATGAACGCGCCGCTATCGAGGAAGAGGAGCGCAAAAAGGTTGCGGAGGAACGCTTCCGCACAGAGGTGCGGGAAAAAATTGAAGGAACTGACGAATGGCGCCGCGCACAATGCCGGGCTGACGCAAGCAGGGAAAAGAAATGGGGCGCCGGGACAATAACCTTCGGATTTTTGGCTTTCGCGTTTGGTGTGCACGCAAGTTCGCCCACTTCCCTTCTGATAGGCTTCCTCCTTATTCCATCGGGACTGATCATGGCCTTGAGAGGATGGTGGCGGCAACGGGGATGATTGCTGACACAAGGGCCTGAATTGCGTGGTGCGTGTCAGCCTTGTGGGATGCCGCATGGCTTGATTGCCGGTCGTGCCCCGAGGCCCAGCAGCCGGCAGAGTCCGTGCCACCCCCGACCCTATCCTGCCATGTACTGCATGTCACTTTGGCAGGAACACCGGCCCACAGCTTGACAATCTGCTGTACAGTTCGAGAATTTTGGAGTCGAGCCTGATTAGGCCGTGGTGCTTAGTGGAACGTTTCCCTAGCCCTAAGTCGGCCAATGCGACTGGTTTTCTCTCTTCATAGTGATCCAGCACAAAGGCAAAATTGTAGTCTTCGCTGTCTACTGACCGGGTTACGCTGGCGGTGCCATATCCAAATACTCTTTTTTCCCACGCAAAGAGCAGCGAGAATGGACCTTCATCTTCTCGCAGTGGCTGTCCCCACCGCCATTGCCACTTGATTCCGGGTTCGTATGACTCTTCCAATTCGTGTTGTGGCGTTTTGTATTTATGGCCATCGCCAAACTCTTTGTCGGAATGAATCAAAATCCAGCCGAATTGGTTCTTACCTCGTCTAGGGCGATAGGGCTGCTTTTTTCCATTCATAAAGTCTCTCAACTTCTTGTGCTGGCCTTCGTGTGGCTGTCGTTGGACGATTCGCTCGAAACTCCTCTCCGCCAGCTATGGCACATGAGTGTACAATTTGGAGTTCGTTGGAGGCAAGCCGAAGAGGAGGCCTAAGAGAGAGTGGGCTAACATGACCGATAAAGCCAGGATCTACATTGTGTCGCATGAGTACCAGACAAAGTACAAAGTGTGTTTTGTTGATGGGAGCTATCGAGAGAAAAACTCCCCGGGGATAGCTCAGCGCCGTAAGTTCGTCGGAGACCTACATGGGTTACGAGTCTCTAACAATCCGCCAGGCGATCAGGGGAATTAACCATAGGTTTTTCTTGCCTTCCCTTCAGCGTGAATTCGTTTGGAAGCAGAATCAGATCATCCGCCTGTTTGATTCGATCATGCGGGAATACCCGATCAGTTCCTTTCTTTTTTGGCGACCCGACTCCAGCACGACCAAGGGGTGGGCTTCGTATAAGTTTCTCGAGGAAATCAAGGACGGCGGCTCCCATAATGCCGCGGCCAACCTTGGCGGTGTCAATCGCCCGGTGTTCGTTCTCGACGGCCAACAGCGTTTGACCGCACTGAACATTGGTTTACGCGGCATCTATCGGGCGAAGGAAAAATATAAGTGGAGGAATAATCCGGATGCTTACAGGCCCACACGATTGTTCATAGACCTCATTCGCAAGAACGTTGGCACCGAAGAGGAGGGCGGGGAGGCCCGGACGTATTTCCAATTCTCCTTTATCGAGAAGCCACCCTTGCCGACCAAGAAATCATGCTGGTTTGAGGTCGGTAAAATATTGAAGTGCCCAACGAAGAATAAGCTCGACATTCAAATTCGCGCTGCTCTTGGATCGCTGCCTGGATCCGCCTCGCAAATTGCCCGCGAATCCGTCAAGCAGACGTTGCGAGACCTGCAAAAGTCGATTTTCTTAACACCTAC
>JBEKOS010000623.1:0-4211 GCA_049521535.1 Terriglobales bacterium
AGATTGGGGACCGCGGCCAGAGGTGTGTGGTGGCGATCAACACCTTGCAGGCGTTCATCGGAAACAAACGCCACGTCCGGCCGGCGTACGGTGGACTCACTCAGTTGCACATCGGTCTCACTAATCACTCTTCCCAAAGGGTGCTTGTCGAGAAAATCCAGTAGCCTGGCAATTAGCCGATCACAGATTTCGTTGTGAAAAGAACTAGAGGAAGGGGTCACGATCAGTTCTCCGTCGCTTAGTTCATAGCGCATCCCCGGAGGATCTTCTCCGAGGGCAATGTACTGCTCGATGTTCAGTAAAGTCTTTGTAGCCATAATGGACAATTATACAGGACGATTTGTTGGAGGATTTACTAATTACACGGATCATGATTTGCTCAGCGAGAGGCAGAACCCGTTAACCGGTCTCGTGAGGATGGGGCGTGACAAGTTCAGCGCAGATCGTAGTTCTGCGATTCACGTGAAATGGCATGATGGGGGTTGCCGCAAAACGCAGAGCTTCGCTCTGATGTTATGAAAGCGGCGATGCCTCCTCGGTTGCCGCTAAACTGGAGGTGGTCCAGTTTAGCGGGGCCCTCGGGATGAGACCGAGAGTTTTTCAGCGAGGAGACAAAGCGATGAAGAAGAGTATAACGCCCATCGGAACGCCGGTGGGAGTGGATGTTCACAAGCGTCGTTGCAAGGTGGTGGAGCTTGATCAGGGAGAGATTACGGTGCGGAAGTCGATCGCCAACACGCGGGAGGAGTGGCTGGAGATGTTGACGGAACTTCCTTCCGATGCCGAGATCGGTCTGGAAGTGAGCACGGCAGGGTACTACGCGATGAGCGTGCTGGAAGAGGCGGGGTGGCGGGAGCGCGCGCATTGGGTGCACACGGCGGGGATCGACAGCAACCGCCGGCAGAAGAACGATCGTTTAGATGCCGAGCGGCTGGCGCGCAAGCTGGCCGCGCACCATCTGGATCCCCTACCCGAAGCGTGGTTTCCGCCGCCGGCGATTCGGGAGCTGCGACTGCGCGCCCGGCAGCGCTGCTGGTTGGCCCTGCTGCGCACCAAAGCCAAGAATCACCTGCAAAGCTTGCTGGGGATGCATGGCTTGCAAGCGCCGGGGACCGACCCGTTCGGAGCGGCGGGAGAGAAGTGGCTGGCGGAACAAACCTTGCCGATGCCCTTGAGCGAGAGTATCCCCCAGATTAAACGCCTGCTGAAATTCCTAGAGGAGGAGATCAAAGTCAGCGAGAAATACTTGCAGGCGGTGGACGGACAATTCCCCGAGTTGACGCTGCTGCGCACGATCCCGGGTATCGGTCCGATCCTGTCCGCGGTCATTTGGAGTGAGATCGGTACCATCCAGCGCTTTCGTTCCGCCAAGGCCCTGGCCAACAATACGGGGCTGGTCTCCAGCTTTTACGATAGCGGGGACGTGAAGGTGTCGGGTCCCATCACCCGCCAGGGATCGCGCTGGCTGCGCTGGGCGTTGGTCACCGCCGCCAATGTCGTGATTCAATACCGCAATCCTTTCGCGCGACGCTACCACCGCCTGCGCCGCGGCAAGAAACCGAACGTGGCCAAGGCCGCCATTGCGCATTCCCTGGCGCGTTGCGTGTATGGAGTTTTGAAGCACGGCTGCCCTTACCGGGAAGACCGTTGGGGCCGCCAAGTCGGCGTACTGGAGCAGGAAGCCCGCGCTGGCGCTAGGTCCACCAAGACCGCGCTCTGATTGGGACCTGCTCCCGGACAACCTCATCGGAACCAGGGCAACCTGGCTAGCCCGCAGAGATGAAGGGGACCGAACCGACTCGGAAAACTCGCGCTCGCCGAGCAAGAATCCAACGCCCACGGGGCCGTGCTTCATCCCCGGCAGGCGGCGGGGAGCCTACCCTCCCCGCCCACCGGGTCAGCCTGTAAGGAGGAAACACTTAAGAAGATATCAATTAAATATGTAAAGTTATACAGAATGGCAAGAGGTGGCAAGGCTTCAAGCCGCCCTTCGCGGACGGGCCCCGTTCGACGATTTTGCCCAGCCCCTGCGGTGCGTTTTTCAGGCATGGGAAGCTGTTCGGAAACCCCAGGAGGAGGGGCGCCCCGCAGCCGCCCCCGTATCGTTAAGATCAGCCTCCGACCGGCTATTCCTGGGCGGGTTGCTCGCCAGCAGAGCCCGCTTCCGCTTCACCGGCTGCCCGCCATTCTGAAGTCGTGAGGAGAGGTTTGTCAACCGAGGATAAGAGCGAACAAAAATCCGCTTGACACGGCATGGCAGTTTCAGAGATGCATGGCAGTTTCAGAGATGCGCCAACCTGCGCTCCCCCCACGGAGGTAGCGCCTCAGTGTGGTGATTTAGCAGCGATCTGTGCCTCGCCAAATGTCGGCGTAAAGCCGCCTCTAGGTCACACCGAGACACTACCGCGCCGAAGACTGCTGACGGAGGACGAAGGAGGTAAGAAAGTGTGGTAGTCTCGTAAGAGTGCACCCGTTGCGTCGCCCGCAAGGGATGACAAAGCCTCGCGCGGAGGGATGGGTGAGCGGTTGAAACCGGCGGTCTTGAAAACCGTTAGCCTCGAAAGGGGCTCGGGGGTTCGAATCCCTCTCCCTCCGCCATTCTAGAAATGGAAGTGGTCCGCTACCAAACTGGCGGGGGCTCTGCGATGAAGCTTCCGCATTCTCTCCTCCATGAAATCAGGTGGACGGGACCACTGCTTCATGTGGGTGGTGAAACGGTGGGGTTTTCTGTCACAAAAGAGTTTTCTCATTTGACAAATCCAAAACAAGCGAGCAGAATTTCACCCATCAGTTCCGCTCGTTAGCGAGGCCAAGAGGGAAGGCACAATGCAACAAGGTGTCCGCTCCCGTCTTGCGTTGCGAACGCTCCTCCAGCTCCCAAGGTGCGTGGAGGGGTGGTTTGCCCGTGCTAGGACCTGCTGGAAGCCCAGTACCAAAACCCACGACAAAATCGCCTGGAACAGACCTCCAACGATCCAACGGATACTGTGCAGTAGGACATGGGGGAGAACCGCCGCACCGCGTGCCTTGATGCCCTTCCTCCCCAGCGCCCTGTAAGCGCTGTCGGTTTACGATGATGCCGTGTGCAGGAAAGAAGACTGCCGAATACGTGGGCCGTGTCCGCGTAACGAAAGCGGGTGCCTTCTGTCGTTGCTGAGGCGCTCAACGGCGAGAGCCCCACCGGACCATCGCCTGCAGAGACGGCCCGTTGCGTGTTATCGATTGGATTGAAGAAGGAAATCCCGGATGAGAGGAGAGCGCCATGATCAGAATTCCTGGTCGTTATCGGCCTTTCAGCAATTTCCCTAGTTTCAGTTCGCGGCTTGTGAAGTATCGAACAGCATTGTTCTTGGGCGGGGCTGCCCTTTTGCTCCTTCTCCTTGTTCCCGGCAGCCTCAGCGTGTTCGCCCAACTCGGCACGCCTGTCGCCCCTGTACTTCTTTCCATTGCCGTGACCCCGGCGGATGCCGAGATTCTCCCGGGCGGAACGCAGCACTTTACCGCCACGGGGACCTATAGTGACAGGCACATCCACGAGCTGTCGACAACAGTGACGTGGAGTTCATCGGCTCCGGATGTGGCGACGATCAGCAGCGGGGGGCTCGCGAGGGCCGTCGGGCTCGGGCTAGGGCAAACGACGATTAAGGCAGCCGTGGGCGCGATCAAAGGCTCGACGACCTTGAACGTCACAAGCTTTGTTTTCACCGGCAGCATGAATACAGACTTCTGTTGTCACTCGGCGACGCTGCTGAACAACGGCATGGTGCTGGTGGCGGGCGGCTGGAACTACTCCGGCGGAACCTTAGCCAGCGCGGAACTGTATAATCCCTCGACCGGGACCTTTGCCCCGACCGGCAGCCTGAACACCGCGCGCCAACAACACACAGCGACGCTGCTCGATAATGGTATGGTGCTGATAGCGGGCGGCCTGAGCCCTTACTCATCCAGCGGTACCTTAGCCAGTGCGGAACTGTATAATCCCGCGACCGGGACCTTCACCCCGACAGGCAGCCTGAACATCGAGCGCTGGGGCCATACGGCGACATTGCTGAGCAACGGCATGGTGCTAATCACGGGAACCTGGGGCTCAGGGGGTACTGCGGAGCTGTACAATCCCGCCACCGGGACCTTCTCGTACACCAAAGGCAGCATGAACGTCGCGCCCGTGGATCAGATGGCGACGCTGCTGAACAACGGCATGGTGCTGATTG
>JBEKOS010000624.1:0-3041 GCA_049521535.1 Terriglobales bacterium
GATAACCCCCTCCGGGTCTCCAGCTCCTACGGGAACGGTGGCGTTCACATCGAACGGAACTGCCATCACTGGCTGTTCGGCAGTGTTTGTCACCGCGAACACGGCCCAGTGCGATACGGCCGCGCTTGCGGTGGGAACGGACGTGATCGTGGCGACATATTCTGGTGATACCAATTACGCAGGTAGTGTTGGCACACTGACTCAGCTCGTCAATCCCCAACCGGCGGCAGTGCAGTTCGTGCCGGTCACGCCCTGCCGGGTGGTGGACACCCGCGGCACCACGGGTCCCTACGGCGGGCCGGTGCTTACCGCAGGCGAGACTCGCAGTTTTGTGATTCCCAGAGGCCCATGCACGGGCATCCCTGCGACCGCCACTGCCTTTTCGCTTAACGTCACGGTCGTTCCGCCCGCTCCGCTGGGCTACCTGACGATTTGGCCCACTGGCGAGGGGCAGCCGACAGTGTCAACCCTTAACTCACTGGATGGCCGCATCAAGGCGAATGCCGCGATTGTTCCGACGGGAACCGGAGGCGCGGTAAGCGTCTATGTCAACAACGCTACCAATGTGGTGCTGGATATCAACGGCTACTTTGAGGCCAGTACTGGTTCGACTCTGGAGTTCTATCCGCTGACGCCGTGCCGGGTGGCGGATACGCGGAAAGCCGCCGGGCCACTGGGGGGGCCGTCGCTGGTTGCCGATACGGAACGCGATTTCCCCGTTCTGTCGAGCACCTGCGCTATTCCCGGCACTGCCCTGGCATATTCGTTGAACTTCACGGCGGTGCCCCCGAGCGGCGGGGATTTGGGCTATCTGACCGTTTGGCCCACGGGCGAAACGCAACCGCTGGTGTCCACCCTGAACGACCTGACGGGGACGATCGTGGCCAATGCGGCGCTGGTGCCGGCGGGCACGGGCGGCGAGATTGCGGTGTATCCGAGCAACGACACCGACTTGGTGATCGATGTCAACGGATCGGCAGCTTTTGCATGACCCCGAGCCCGCAGGCGTACGTGTTTAATGCGACCGTGGTTCCTCCGGGCGCGCTCGGATACCTGACCCTGTGGCCGGACAGCGAGACGCAGCCGGTGGTTTCAACCTTGAATGCCCTGGATGGCGCCATTACCTCCAACATGGCGATTGTTCCGAGCGTGGACGGAAGCGTCGATGCCTATGCGAGCGGTACCACACAGTTGGTGCTGGACATCTCCGCATACTTTGCACCGTAAAACTTCATTCCCCGGCGAGGCGCAGAGGAAGACAGGGAGACTGTGACCCGGTGACCCGGAGCCTTTCCGACCCGCCGCGTTTTTGAACACGGGCCTCTTCGTCTTCAGGTCGCCATCCCGCCAGCTCTGTTTCTCCTCCGCTCTCTCCTCGGTTACGCTTCCGCGGCGGAGCACCCACCGAAGGGCGCGCGAAGTCCCCGAGTCGCCACGTCGCCGAAGCTGTCCACGAAGCCTTGTGCTTGCAGTCACTTTGGACCGTGACTGCAAGCACAGAACCCGGCTTGACGCAGGAGTTCTAATTTCTAAGACTGCCGGAAGTCTGTAGACTTCGGGCCGGTCGCCAATCTTCGAAATTCATAACGGAGCTTTTTCCGTACCGCGCATAACACGCCGGGGGGAGTGTATTATGAGCCGCCTGATTCGTTCTCGTGCCATTCGCTTCTGCTTCTCCATCGTTCTGATCGCTCTTGTTTGTTCCAGCTTGACGTGTGTGTTTTCCACGCTGCTGCTGGCGCAGGAAGCGATTCCCGCGGACAAGGTCCTCAATGCGGGCGCGGTGAACTCCGCCGGGGAAGTGCCGGCTCTTACGCCGGAACAGGTGGCGCAGCAGCGCGAAAAGTTCCAGGAACAGATGCAGGATCTGTGGGCCAAGGGGCTTACCGTGAGTGTGGTGGATGACGCCAGCCACCGCGCCGTGGTGTATTCCAATCCGGGGACCGAGGCGGAGGCGATCAAGCATGGCACGCGCGAGCAATGGTTGCAGCGCGTGAACGATCCGGGCTACCTGATGCAACAGTTGCGGCGGCGCGAACCCGCCGCCGGCCCCGACGGCTTCTATTGGCTGGCCCGCCTGCAGCAGGAACTCGCGCGCGGTTCCGGACTGGCGCAAAACCGTTCGCTTCCCGCGTACGGGCCCAAGAGTATACGAAGGCCGGCGCTCAGCGCGCGCGACTGGAACATCAGCCTGGGGGCGGCGGGGGTGCCGGCGGCGCAGTACGCAGCGAAATACGACAGCAATTCAGGCACTCCGAGTTGCCTCTTCGACTATGTGGTGTTCCCGGTGAACCACGCCGGCAGCAGTTCGCAGGCCATGATCGTGGGCGCAAACAATGTCTATAACAACTGCAATAACGACACACCCGGCAAGGTGAATTTTGCCTACTATTACAGCACCGGCGGCACGGTAGAGACCTCGCCGACGATTTCCGATGACGGCACCAAGGTGGCCTTTGTAGAGAGCATAACGGGCGGTTCCTACCTGCATATCCTTAGCTTGGGGCTGAGCAAGACAACCGGTCTTGGTGGCGGCACCTCCGCGACCAGTCCGGCCCTGGTGCCCGCCAGCACCGCCTCCTGCGGCAATACCGCGCTGTGCGATGTCAGGCTGGCTCTAAATGCATCGGTGACGAGTTCGTTCCCCTTCTACGATTTCAACAGCGACTCGATTTATGTGGGCGACGATAGCGGCAGGTTGCACTACGTGCATCCTGTGTTTTGCCCCGGTCTGACCTCCTGCACGCCGGAAATTGATAGTGCGGCGACCGATGGCACCGGCTGGCCGGTGACGGTGAGTACGGCAGGCGGCGGGACGGTTCTTGACGCGCCCGCTTTTGACGCGGCTAATTTCAATGTGTATGTCGGAGACAGCGCCGGCAACGCCTATTACGTACTGGTGACGAATACCATGGGCACTTCTGCCGGGACTTGTGCCAGCGGCTCCAAGCCATGTCTGGGCTTGGGTTCCCCGCTGGCGATTGGCGCCGGCGCCAATGGCGGGATTGGGGATCCGCCGCTGCTGGATCTTTTCGCAGGTA
>JBEKOS010000625.1:0-4035 GCA_049521535.1 Terriglobales bacterium
AACATCGACGTCACGCTGGGCGACCGGCGGATTCTGCCGGCAAAGCTGGTGGGAGCTGATCCGCTCACGGATCTCGCGGTGATTAAAGTGAATGCGTCGAACCTGCCTAGTGTGCCCTGGGGTGATTCGACCAAGCTGCGCCCGGGGCAGACGGTGCTGGCCTTCGGCAACCCGTTTGGGTTCCGCTTCACCGTGACGAGAGGAATCGTCAGCGCTCTGAACCGGCCGAATCCTTCGGCTAGCGATCGCCGCAAGCCGGGCCAGTTCATTCAGACGGATGCGGCCATTAACCCCGGCAATTCTGGTGGGCCCCTGGTGGATGCGCGTGGCGAGGTGATTGGAATCAATACTTTTCTGATCTCGCCGTCGGGCTCATTCTCGGGCATGGGGTTCGCCATACCAACGCAGATTGTGCGTCCGACCGTAGAAGCACTCATCAAGCACGGTAAGATCACTCACGGATACATGGGGATTGGGATCAGTGACGTTACCCCCGAGAACTCCAAGTTCTTCGACCTCAAGAAAGCCGAAGGCGCAGTCGTGACCCAGGTTGAGCCCGACTCACCCGGAGCTAAGGCGGGCTTGAAAATTGGAGACGTGATCACCGAATTGAACGGTCAGGCGATCAATGATGCCGGCGAGCTTCAGGTCGAGATTGGCCAGAACGAGCATGGAAAGCCACGCTGGGGACTGGGGCTCGCAGACCTGTCGCCCGACGTGCGTGCCCAACTGCAGGCTCCTAAGGACATTCATGGAGCCATGATCGGTGAGGTTCAGCCGGGCAGCCCGGCCGACAACGCAGGCTTGCAGCGCGGTGAAATCATCCTTGAAGTTAACCGGCACGCCGTGCAATCTGCCTCGGATGCAGCCCAACAATTGGGTAAGGTTGCAAAAGGGAGCGACGCGCTTGTTCTGGTCTGGTCAAATGGCGGCAACACATTCCGTGTGTTGCACCCTTCGCAGGGATAAACTCAATGGCACGCTGCACGCGGAACCCGTGCAGCGCGCACCTCCTATTGCCCAAATCAAGGCGACACTGGCGAAATTTCTAAAAAGATTCGTCGGATAAGCAAGGGGAGTCCCTGGCGCCCAACGTCAGCGTGCGGAGGCTGCGGCTCGGGTCGCCCGAGGAGGACGCTGTACGAGCCTGGGGTGGCGGCCGGAGATGTCCCAGCAGCTGAAGTCGCAGGAAGATATTGCGCAGAACCCGAGCCGGTTATGCTCACAGAATTGACCGCACGACTCCGCCGTCAACGCGCAGCGCAGCGCCATTTGTTGCCGATGAGAGCTCGCTCGCCACATAGGTAACCATAGCCGCGACTTCCTCAACTGTTGCGAATCGCTTCAACAGAGAAGATGGCCGGACATGCGCGAAAAAATCTCTTTCTATTTCTTCCTTCGACTTCTTCTGGTGTTTCGCCATATCCTCTACAAAGCCAGCCACACCCTCCGACGCAGTCGGTCCGGCGAGCACGCTATTCGCGGTGACGCCGGTGCCAGCAACCGACTCCGCGATACCGCGCGCGACAGCAATTTGCGCAGTTTTGGTCATCCCGTAGTGCACCATCTCTGAGGGAATCTGCACAGCTGACTCACTGGAAATGAAGATCACGCGGCCCCAATTCTTCTTAAGCATGCCGGGGAGGTAGTGACGCGACAAGCGCACGCCGCTCATCACGTTCACCTGAAAGAAACGCAACCAGTCGGCATCCGGGATTTCAACAAACGCTTTTGGTTCAAAAATGCCGACGTTATTCACTAGCACATCCACTTTGGGAAGCTTCGCGATGACGGTCTCAGCGCCAGCAGCCGTTCCGAGATCGGCGACTATGCCTTCTAGCTGGTTTTGTCGGGCCTGTTGGCGGATTTCAGCAACCGCCTTGTCCACACGCTTCTGCGTACGTCCATTCACGTATACACGAGCGCCTTCGCTGGCAAGAAACTGGGCAATCGCATAGCCGATTCCAGCAGTGGATCCAGTGACAAGCGCGCTTTTTCCTTTGAGCTTCAAATCCATGGCAGGCCTCTCGAAGAATCAATTCACTTTGTTGGATTCACGAGCAAAGCCAAGGGCTTTACTTGCATGGTGAGTTTCAGGTGTGGCTTGGGTTACGGATTACCGCACCGGTTGCAGTGATGTCTGGGCCAACGAGTTCCAGGTATGATTTGTTCTAAAGAGGAAATAGAGGAGTGCTCCCGATGTACCAATCAGTGACTTTGTTCTTGGCAGCGGTCCTGTTGTTTCCCGCTCTGCTTTTGGGACAAAACAGCACGTCGGATTTCAATACATTCTTTGACACGTTCAAAACTGCCGTCGCACAGAAAAACACGGTCACGCTTACGAAGCTGATGGCGTCCCGCTTCGATTTCATGTACGCCGTCAACGTACCACGCGCGGACGTGTTCGAGGGGCTCGATTCCGATAGTGGCCAGCAGTGGACCAACTTGCAACAAGCTGTAAAAAATACTCCCGTGATTCACAACGGAAACGGTCCCTACAAAAGCTCGCGCGTGCTGCAATGCGTGCCGAACCAGCCGATCTACCAGTGCCTCGTGGTGTTCGACAAGGACAGCCAAAACCGGTGGCGGTGGAAAGCCATGGTGATGCCGAGCAGGTAGAGTTGGCTACAGAAGACGGCAGTCAGATGACTAGACCGCCATCTGCTCTCCACCAGTCAGCCGTACCGGAACCATGGAGTGAGGGTCACCCCCGCCTGTAATCGCCTCGGAGCAAAGTTGAATTGTTGTTTGTTTTGCGGGGGTGACAGGCGTTGCGCGCCTCGCAGCAGCTCGAGCGAGGGTCTGTCGAACCGGTTCGCTCCGGCCGCATCGGCTCAGCGATCAATCTGACCGAGATCTTTCCCCGGTGCAATGTGGTCCCGAACCAATCGCCTCAGTCCCTTGATCTCGGGAAAGCCGCCCTGGTCTTTTCGTGACCAGAGCAGCGTACTTCCACACGTATTTCGAAAATACCTCCCGTGCGCGGTATCAGGGTTACCCCCGCCCACCTCATGCTTGAACGTGAGCAGCAACTCCCGCGCGCCGCTGCTCCGGCACCTTCTGGAAGGTCGACTTTCCCTGGATTCTTACGGATTGATATAGCGCCACCGCCTTGTTTGCCATGTCCACGCCCCTTCGTTTCGTTATTCGATGGAGGCAAAAGCAGGCTGGGCTGGCCAGACCAACCGTTGCCAGCGGCTGCCAGCAAATGCCAGTTAGAATGCCAGTTAGATCCAGCAATTGGTAAAGCGGTTAGTAAAGTTGGCTGTAACTCATTGGAAATTCAAGGACTGGCGGAGAGAGTGGGATTCTTCGCACAGCCTATAAACACAGGTCAATTCGCTGATTTTTCAACAAGTTCCAGTTGGGCAGTGCCGTTTTACCATCAAAACTGGCAAACTTAACCACTAGAATTTTGCCAGAAATGGTAGCCAAATGGTAGCCACAATCTGCGCCCAAAGGCGGCTCGTTCAGAGTTGGCTGCATTCATGTTTGGGATTATTTTCCCATGTTCACTGCTGGCATCGTGAAGCACTCATTTGCGGTGAATGTGCCGGATGCGTCCAATCATTGCGTCCTGTTCGAGCCCCGCAGCCGTGGCCGCCAGCGGCCTACGTTTCGGCAATACTCTTCGTAATCCGCCCCGAATTTCTTCCGCAAGGTCGGCTCTTCATAAAAGATCACGAATAGATGCACGCCGACCGCGACCGCGATCGCGGCAATGATCGCCAGCAGGCTGGCATGCCCAAACACGACCCACAGCCCGATCCATCCCGCTGCGAAACCTACGTACATGGGGTTTCGCACGTGGCGGTAGAAGCCGACGACGACCAAGCGCTTCGGCGGGGCGACCGGCGCAGGCGTGCCGCGTCCGGTCCACCCGAAATCCCAAACGCACCGCAGCGCAACTGCGAATCCCACCACGGACGGAACCGCCGCCAGCCATCGCCAACGCGCCGTCTCCACATGGAACCTCAGCCATCTCGGCAGCAGCCAGAACCACAGCGCGAAGAACGCCGCGCCCACCGCCAGCGA
>JBEKOS010000626.1:0-3658 GCA_049521535.1 Terriglobales bacterium
TCGACAAAGGCATGAACCACTACGAAACCAAATACCGTGAAAGTGAATTAAAAAGGCTGGCAAAACTTGCCAAACGCCATGGCATGCAACTCGTTCCAAATGCAGGAGGTGCCGTTTAGTTTCTGCAGAGCAAGCGTGCTTTGCGCAGCGAAGGATCCGGGCGAGCCGCGCGAAGCGTCGCGTACTTTGCGACGATTACCGCACGCCCGGCTCGCTTCCCTTTTTCAAATTGACCCACTATCCACGATTAATTTTTATTGAACCCACTCGACTTCATGAATACAATAGTGAGTTCCTCTCCCCCGGTGGATCCGCCTGCCGGGAACACCTTCCAAATTGAGGTGCAGTTATGGACTTCAGCGGCCTCCGCATAACCTGGCTGGGTCACGCGACTTTCCGTATTGAAACGCCAGCCTCCAAGACCATTCTGATCGATCCCTGGATCATGGGCAATCCGGCATGTCCGGAACAAGAGAAAAATGTCGGCAGTATTGACCTCATGTTAGCAACGCATGGTCACTTCGATCACATCGGCGATGCCGTGGAGATCGCGCAAAAACGCAATCCCACAGTCGTCGGCATCTTCGAGCTATGCCACTGGCTTGAGCGCAAGGGAGTAAGGCACACGTCGCCGATGAACAAAGGCGGCACACAGAAAATCGGCGATATCAAGATCACCATGACTCATGCCGTGCATTCGTGCGGCATTCTGGACGGCGACCAGATCATCTACGGCGGCGAGGCCTGCGGATATGTGCTCGAATTTGACAATGGCTTCCGCTTGTACCATGCCGGCGACACCGCCGTGTTCAGCGATATGCGCATCATCCACGCACTCTATCAGCCCGACCTCGTGATGCTGCCGATTGGCGGCCATTTCACCATGTCGCCGCGCGAAGCCGCCTACGCCGTGCAATTGCTGCGGCCCAGGGCGGTTATCCCCATGCACTTCGGCACCTTCCCGCTCCTTTCGGGCATGCCCGGAGAGTTTCGGCGGATGGTGGACGCGCTGGGCGGAGTCGAGGTCCTGGAAATGTCACCCGGTCAGACGCTCGGTACTGAATATCCAGTGGCAACCCGGCGGGCAAGCTAGCCGAATTTGGGAATTGGGATTTGGGGCCTGGGACGTTGATGATCACTAGGCGCCGAATGTGCGCGGACTTCCTGGATCCGCCCGGGGCACGGCAGTCTAATGGAAGCCGCTTGCACGCTGGAAGGAAGAGCGAGTAAACGATCAATTCAACATTCGATCGACTGTCGCGGTAATGCTGTTCGGCATCAACGACCACCAGACCCATCACCGTGCACAAGTCGGGACCTATATACGCATCCTCACGGGCCAGCGCGCCAGCCACTACTTATTGTGAAGCGTCGAATAGCTTCGATGCACGTCGGCGCGCTATCCTAAGGGCATTATGTTTCTACACGGAATTTTTCCCCCTATAACCACGCCCTTCTATCCGGGCGGCGAAGTTTATTTCAAGAAACTCGAACACAACGTCGAGCGGTACTCGCGTGCTCCGCTTGCGGGGATCGTCGTGCTGGGCTCCACCGGCGAAGCCATTCTGCTCAGCGACCAGGAACGGCGCGATGTTTTGCGCTGCGCGCGGCAGGCGGCGGCGCCGGAAAAGGTGCTGATTGCGGGAACGGGCATTGAATCCGCCGCTGAAACGCTTCGCCTCACGGAGTATGCTGCGGAGCTTGGTTACGACGTCGCGATGGTGCGAACGCCGCACTACTATAAAGGCCAGATCAACCAACCCCAGAACATGCTGGCGTTCTACCGCTTCGTGGCGGACCGCTCACCGCTGCCCGTGCTTATTTACAACTTCCCACAGGCCACGTCATACGACATCCCGGCGGAAATCGTGATCGAGCTGGCCAATCACCCCAACATCATTGCTATCAAGGAATCCAGCGGTTCCGTCGAAAAAGTGCAGCTTATGGTCGAGCGCACGCGCCAGGTAAAGAGGACGGCCCGGGTAACCGAGGACTTCCAGGCGATGACGCCACGCATGGCGAAGGCCGACCCGGCGGCGGTGGCGCCTTCGTCGGCGAGTGTTGTGGTTGAGAGTGGGATCCGGACGCGGACCAAGGAGGTTGGCTTCCAGGTACTGGTGGGCGCTGCGCAAAAGCTGTACGACTCGCTGCAAGTGGGCGCCGTGGGGGCGATCCTGGCCTTTGCCGATGCCGCGCCGACCGCGATGTTTGAAGTTTATGCCGCCTGGAAAGATGGCGACATGAAACTGGCAGCGGAAAAACAGCAGCGCGTCGCGGCCGCCGCTTCCCGTGTGGTGGGGCAACTGAGTATTCCGGGCGTCAAGTACGCCTGCGATCTCAACGGCTACTACGGCGGACCGGTTCGTCTGCCTTTGCTGCCGCTAACGGCCGATCTCAAGGCCGAGGTCGAGAACCTGATGGCGGATCTCAGAAATTAACCGGGGATCAAAACTGATTCTGCGGATTTGCGCAGAACGACCGATTATTCGAACAGAGTTCTGACCTCCACTGAGAACCCGGGCAATAGCTCGTCATTGCGTAGTGATTCGCTTTCACGAAGTATGCGCGATGTGCCGTCGGGTTGAAATATGTGCACTTCACGCGTCTGGGGATAAACGACCCAAACACAGCGCGTTCCAGCCGCAAGATACTGATCCACTTTCCTTACGAGTTCTTGGGCGCGGTCGTTGGGAGATACCACTTCGATGGCCAGCGCCGGCGCTCCCTCAATCATTTCGTCTAGATCAAGATTGTTCATGCGTTCAGCGGTGATATAGGCCGCATCGGAGATTCGCACCGTATCGGGGGAGAGTCGAAAATCTGTCTCCACAACCACTCTTCCCAAATGATGTGTTTTTAGAAAAGTTCTCAGACTGTCCGCGATTGCGTCCCGGCAGAAGTTGTGTCTCGGGCGTCCCGGGCTCATAACGATCAGTTCTCCCTCATCAAGTTCGTACCATTCGTCTTCCTTTTCCGGGAGGTGCTCGAACTGCTCGAAGGTTAGAAGAGTTTTTGTAGCCATGGCTCTGCCTGCATGAACATTATCACCGATTGCGGTTTTTGGCGGCAACGCCGCGAGCAGGCGCGGGTTTCGTTACGAAGGTCATCAAAAACCTGCACACGCAGGAACTCAAATCGCGGATTGGTGTTTCTACAGTCATGATGACCTTAAGAAACACGCTCCTTACGATCGCACTCGGTGGCCTGCTGGCGGGCTCCGTGGCAGCGCAGACTTCATCCGCCGGCACAACCTCGGGCGCGGGCCCGGGCGTGTACGATCCCAACCACCCGCGGGTCAATCAGGTCAATCGCCGCGAGCAGGACCAGCAGAACCGGATTGCCAAAGGCGTGAAGAACGACAATCTAACGCCCGGCCAAACGGCACACCTGGAGAAGGGCGAAGCTCGCCTGGAACGCAACGAGAAGAAGGATATGGCCAACGACAACGGCCATTTGACCAAGCAAAATCAGAAACAACTCAACCAGGAGGCCAACAAGGAAAGCGCGCGGATCTACAACGACAAGCACGGCAAATAATGCTCCGGGGCGAGACTGCAGTGCGGGCTGGACTTGCCGCACTGCAGCCCGGCCGCTTCGGTCTTCGACCCCTATCAAAACGAGTTGTCATTCTGAGCCCCGCCGTTTCCGCGCGGGCGGG
>JBEKOS010000627.1:0-3280 GCA_049521535.1 Terriglobales bacterium
TCACTGGCGCGCAAAGCCGGACTACAACGGGCTCTGGTCTCCGGAGAAGACAGCCCGCTAGTCGACCGCCTCGCCGCCAAAATTGCAATTACTGAAGTGCACAAGAACTGCAAGGACAAGGCCGCAGCGCTGCGGACAGTGGCCGAACACTTTCATCTGCCATTGGAAGAGATTTGCTTCATGGGAGATGATGTCAATGATCTGCCGGCACTGGCACTTGCAGGGCTGGCTGCGTGTCCGGCAGATGCGCAGCCGATAGTGCTCGAAAAATGTGCATTCGTCGCTAAAGCCCGCGGTGGAAAAGGGGCCGTGAGAGAGCTAGTGGACCATTTAATTTGTCATTTGCAATCTGCCTAGCAGCGCGGGTTGGCTTTCGCTTACAAATCACAAATTGGAATTTACCGATTATGAGAGTTGCTGATTATGCGATGCAATTCGTTGCCAGCCTGGGTGTGAGGCACGTCTTTCTGGTAGTCGGGGGCGGCGCAATGCATCTGAATGACGCACTGGCACGCTGTCCGGGCCTTGAATATGTGTGTGTGCATCACGAGCAGGCCGCGGCAATCGCGGCCGAGGCGTACGCCAAGGCTACTGATAACCTCGGCGTGGCCATGGTGACCACCGGTCCCGGCGGCACCAATGCCATCACCGGACTGGCCGGTGCCTGGCTCGACTCCACCCCATGCCTGTTTCTTTCCGGGCAAGTGAAGCGTGCGGACCGTATGTACAAGGCGGACGGCACGCCACTCGGTGTGCGCCAGCGCGGCATTCAGGAAGTCGATATTGTCACGATCGTCAGGCCGCTGACCAAGTATGCGGTCACGGTAACGGATCCAGGCAGCATTCGCTATCACCTGGGAAAGGCCGTACACCTGGCGCGAACCGGACGTCCCGGTCCGGTGTGGATTGATATTCCGATCGACGTGCAGGCCGCTCCGATTGATCCAGAAAAGCTGGAGGAATTCACTGCAGGGGATGCAACAAGCCAAGAGACCGGGGGACTCGGTGACTCGAGGACTCTGCGATCCATTGGTCACCAAGTCGCCGAGCCCCCAAGTCCCCAGGTCGGTTTATCTTCCGCGGCCTTTGCGGTGAAAAGCTTGATCGAGCGCCTCAACTCCGCCGAGCGGCCATTGCTGCTGATTGGCAATGGCGTTCGTCTCGCTGGCGCCGTGGGAGAACTGCACGAGGTCCTCCGACTGCTGAACATACCGGTCGCGAGCACCTGGTTGGCGATGGACCTGGTCGGTGACGAAGAGCCGCTTTTTGTAGGGCGTCCGGGTACCGTTGCGCCGCGGGCACCAAATTTTGCCCTGCAAAACTGCGACTTCCTGCTGGCTGTCGGGGCCCGGCTCGACTTACCAGTGGTTGGCTGGTCGGCCTCTCAGTTCGCACGCGGCGCCTACAAGGCGATGGTCGATGTCGATCCCGCGGAATTGGCCAAGCTGGAAGGCGTAATGGATGTTGGTATTTGCTCCGACGCCGGTGATTTTCTGCGCGAACTGCTTCGCCAACGCGAGGCTGTTCAGGCACGCGACCGGAAATGCTGGCTGCAGCTCTGCGAGGAATGGAAACAGCGCTATCCTCTCGTTCAGCCCGGGCATCGCGGTCCCGAGGGTCGCGTCAGTATCTACAACCTGGCAGAGGTTATCGGGGCCGAGGTCAGTCCCGACGATCAAATTGTCTCCGGGAGCTCAGGAAGTGCCATCGAGATTTTCCTGCTCGCCTATCGTGCCCGCGCCGGCCAGCGGGTCTTTCACACTGCGGCTCTCGGCGCCATGGGTTTCGGATTGCCCGCGAGCATCGGAGTCTGTTTGGCGAGTGGCCGCCAGCGCACAGTCTGCGTTGATGGTGACGGCGGTTTCCAATTCAACATTCAGGAACTGGCGACGGTTGCACGCCTCGGGCTGCCCATAAAATTCTTCATCCTTAACAACCGAGGCTATGCCTCCATCCGCGCCTCCCCCGGTAGTTTGTGATGTCAAAGTGATTCCGGACGAGGTGCGCGCTCCCCGAGTCACGTCTGTGCAGCGCCCGGATGGCTCGTTTATCTCGAAGCCGCTCGAGGATCTCTGGCCGTTCCTTGACCGCGATGAATTTGCGCGAAATATGATAGTGACGCCCGTTGACGATTAGAACTGCACGCTTGCTCAGCGCTTTTGGGCTGCACTATACCGCCGTCCAACCGCCGTCCACAATTACGGCCTGACCTGTCATAAAGCTTGACGCATCCGAGGCGAGAAAGAGCAGAGCACCGGAGAGTTCCCCGGGCCGGCCCACTCGTCCCAGGCAGGTATAGCCTTTCAGCCGCTGTAGGAAGGGGCTATCGGGCTGCACGGCGTTTGCTCCCCCGATGTCCTCTGTATTGGAAAAGGGGCCGGGCAGAATGGCATTGGCACGGATGCCGCACGGTCCCCAGAACGATGCGACGTACCGAGTGAAGCTGAGTAGCGCAGCTTTGGATGCAGAATAGCCTGGTGGGTTGATAAAGTCGGTGCCGGCGTAAAGCTGCGGCCGCGGAGCAACCAGGGCATACATGGTGGAAATGTTGATGATGCTGCCGGAGCCCTGCGCCTTCATCTTCGCGCCCAGCTTCTGCGTAGTTTGTACCGCCCAG
This sequence comes from Terriglobales bacterium, assembly GCA_049521535.1. Classification (GTDB taxonomy): domain Bacteria; phylum Acidobacteriota; class Terriglobia; order Terriglobales; family Acidobacteriaceae; genus CAZUCM01. Next base: position 2,618 of record JBEKOS010000627.1, read on the forward strand.
TAGACGCCCCCGGTCAGGTTGCGCATCCATGTCTCCATGGTGGCGGAGTCCAGTGATCCCTCTGGGACATTGAATCCAGTACCCGGGCCGAGCTCATGCGCATTATTGATGAGGACGTCGATGGATTTTTCATCCGCGGCAATTCGGCCCAGCAGATCATTCAGCGCCTGTGAGTCGTACATGTCGATGCGGCGGATGGATATCTTGTCCGCGCCGAACTCGTTTGCCCATGCCCTTGCTTCTTCTTGCAACCGCTCGGAACGCCCCAGGGCGACCACCCGCGCACCATTCGCAAGCAGCGTGCGGGCAAACGTACGGCCTAGAAAACCGGACGCGCCGGTGAGGACTGCGGTCTTGCCTTCTATGGAAAAAAGAGAAGCGCTTTTCAAATCGGGTGCGCTTACAGGCAACTTCGACCTCCATCGATCACGAGATTGGTTCCGGTCATATACGATGACGCGTCAGAGCAGAGGAAAAGAATCGCGCCCTGATATTCGTCCCGGTTAGCCATGCGGCCCATGGGAATAAGCTGGCTCAATCGGCTCAGAAAGACCTCAGACTGGCCGTTAAAGACACCCCCTGGAGAGATTGCGTTGACGCGGATATTAGCGCTGGCCCAGTAGGTGGCGAGATAGCGTGTCAAGCCCAGCAACGCTGTCTTTA
>JBEKOS010000628.1:0-3141 GCA_049521535.1 Terriglobales bacterium
CGGTGTGCTGGTGCTCGGGTCTACCATTCCGGCCTTGGAGCAGTCCCAGCAGTCTTCAACCATGCAGCGAGCAGAACCCGGCGCGCCTGGCACCCACAGCACGGGAGCACCTTCTCCGGGGCAGCAGCCGGACCGGCAGTCACCCGGAATCATCAGCGGAATAGTTACCGATAAGGCGGGGGATCTTGCCGTTGGCGCCAAAGTCCAGCTGACGGGTGAGGCCCAAACGCCAAGCCAGGAACTCATGTCGGGCGACAATGGCGAATTTTCATTCACCAATGTTCCTCCGGGCCCGTTTCATCTCACCATTACCGCCCGGGGGTTCGATACTCAACAGTTCTCGGGAGAGCTCAACCCTGGACAGGCTTACCTGGTCCCAGCTATCAAGTTGGCGCTTGCCGCTGCCGTTACCGAAGTGAAGGTTCGAGGTTCGGCAGAGGAAGTGGCCGAAGCGGAGGTGAAGCAGGAACTCCAGCAACGGGTGTTCGGCTTCATTCCAAACTTTTACGTCGCCTACTCTCCCGACCCACCTCCTCTCTTTCCCAAGCAAAAATTTGAGCTTGCCTGGAGATCTGTGATTGACCCGGTCACCTTGCTGGGAGTGGGGTTTCTCGCGGGAGTTGAGCAGGCGTCCGATCGGTTCGGCGGATATGGACAAGGTGCAGCAGGTTATGGGCGACGCTTTGGGGCGGCTTACGGCGACGTTATTGCAGGGACTTTTATCGGGAGCGCCATTCTGCCATCCCTCCTGCATCAAGACCCACGCTACTTCTACCTGGGTACCGGTAGTACTAAGTCACGGCTCATGCACGCGTTAGTCAGTTCCGTCGTTGCCAGAAATGACAACACTAAGCAGTGGGAACCGAACTACTCCGGGATCATCGGGAGCTTCGCCGCCGGAGCTGTCACCTATGCTTATTACCCTGCAAGCGATCGCGGCGCGGGCTTGTTCGTGGAAAACTCCCTGATCGGGATTGGTGCAACTAGCGTCGCTGATATTATCCAGGAATTCGTTCTGCGTAGGTTCACGTCGCACGTACCACCGCAAACCAATCCTCCACACCATCCTTAGTTCCGGCACGCCTCCAAGGCTGTGCCGATGTCAGCTGACTGAGCAGCTAACCAGCCATTAAGGTGTTACACTAAAACTGTGGAAGTTCCTATTTAGAGGGTCCACGACTGCTAAGACCCGCCCACCTCCGAGCAAATCGGTGCGCCAAACTGCATCATTGCGTAGCACAAGACCTCGGGGGAGCCAGTGCATGTCGTAATAGTCAATGTCCTCAGCATCGACGCGACCACTGCGGCGAAATGTGGCGTGGAGGATTTTCCGATCGGACGGGGGCGTCGCGGCCTCCGCCAAGATCACAACCACTTTGGTATCAGCACCACCCTTCTGGAAAAGACCTCGTACCGAGATAAAATCCAGCACTTCCCGCACGTCCCATTTTGAAATGAAGGCACGGCTTGGAGCGGAGCCAATTACGGTGACGAAGTGCGGGGAGCAAAGAGCGTCATTCGCGTTGAATGCCAGAAGGACGGAAGTGATCCGCGCGGGGAGGAACGCTGAAAGCATTGCTGCTCTCACTCTCCCGGCGTCCACAAAGATTTTCCGCGGACCTGGTCAAGAGAGACTCTGAACGAATGAGCTGCGCCATAAACTCTGCCGACTCTACGCTTCCTCCGCTGGTTGAGGAAGAGATCGCTCGCCGCGTGGCGGCGGAGAGGTTGCGGCTGGAGCAGGCCGCGGGGCTCGTCGAGAAACCGGTCGAGCACTTCCACCGCCCTCTGGAGCGGCCCTTCACCGCCGAAGAACGCGACCGGGTTACGATTCTTTTCGGAGGCTTTACCTGGAAACACGAGCGCTTCATCGAAGCCGTGTTTCGCGGCTGCGGCTATCGCTTCCAGATGTTGCCTAACCCCAACGTGGCCGCCTTCCAGACCGGCAAGGAGTATGGCAACAACGGCCAGTGTAATCCTACTTACTTCACCGTTGGCAACCTCATCGAGTTCCTGCGGTCGCTGGAAGCTCGCGGTCTCTCACGCCAGGAAATCCTCGACGATTACATCTTTTACACCGCGGGCTCCTGCGGGCCTTGCCGCTTCGGGATGTACGAGTCGGAGTACCGAATGGCGCTCGAGAATGCGGGCTTCGGGGGCTTTCGTGTCCTGCTTTTCCAGCATGATCATGGCATCAATGCTATGTCGGGTAATTCCGGCCTGAAATTCTCCGTCGACTTCGGCATGGGCGAACTCAACGCGGTGAACCTGGGCGATGTGATCAACGACATGGTTTACCAGATCCGTCCCTACGAGGTTGTTCCGGGCGCAACCGACCAGGCAATCAAAGAAGTGGTGGATGAACTCAGCGATTTTCTGGAGCACCGGAAGCGTTACGAAATCCTCGAGCGCGCGCCAGGATGGATTTCGCGCCGCCTGGCCCAAAACAAGAAGCTCAAAGATACCTGCAACACGCTGGGCAAGGTTTTCGATCACCTCTACGGCGAGGACTTCCTCAAAGCGATGCGCGTCGCACGGGAGCGTTTGAACCAAGTCGAAGTGGACCGTACGCGCGTAAAGCCCATCGTCAAGATCACGGGTGAGTTTTGGGCACAACTTACCGAAAGCGACGGCAACTTCAACATGTTTACCTTTCTGGAGCAGGAAGGTGCCCAGGTGTATGTGGAACCAATCGGCAGCTGGATCACCTATCTCCTGTATGAAGCTCGGGCGAAAACGGAAGAGAGAAAGGGCCTGGATGTTCCGCATCCCGGCGTCCGCTGGTGGGAATTGAAGAAGCAACTGGCGAACGAATGGAGATTCCTTAAAAAGTGGCTGCTGTTGCGGTTGAGCGAAGGCATCTGGAACCGCCAGCATGCGCGCACCGCCCGCCACCTGGGCGGACTCACGCCCCGTCTCGCTCCCCAGGGCGAGCTGGCCTGTATGGCGCATCCTTTTTACCATTCACTCGCCCGGGGTGGCGAAGGCCATCTCGAAGTGGGTAAGAACGTCTACTACACGACGCACGGCCTCTGTCACATGGTGCTGGCTTTGAAGCCCTTCGGCTGCATGCCGTCTTCACAATCCGATGGCGTGCAGTCCGCCGTGGTGAACCGTTTTCCGGAAATGATCTTCCTGCCC